>CAZRFF010000016.1:0-15515 GCA_964599265.1 uncultured Simplicispira sp.
GGCGATGACCGCATGGTCCCCCCGGCAGACTTCATTCCTCTGGCCGAAGAAACCGGGTTGATCCTCCCCCTGGGCCGCTGGGTACTGGAGGCCGCTTGCCAGCAGTTGGCCGCCTGGGCACGGCACCCCGCCACGGAGCGCCTGACCATGGCCGTGAATGTGAGCGTCCGGCAGTTCCACCACACAGATTTTGTAGACCAAGTGCTGGAGGTGCTGCAGCAAACCGGCGCCAACCCCAAACGGCTCAAGCTCGAATTGACCGAAAGCCTGCTGATTACCAAGGTCGAGGACGTGATCGTCAAAATGGGGACGCTCAAGGCCCACGGTGTGGGCTTCTCGCTCGACGACTTTGGCACGGGCTACTCCTCGCTCAGCTACCTCAAGCGGCTGCCACTCGACCAGCTCAAAATCGACCAAGGCTTTGTGCGCAATGTGCTCACCGATGCCAACGATGCCGCCATCGCCCGCATGGTGGTGGCCCTGGCCGAAAGCCTGGGGCTGGAGGTGATTGCCGAAGGTGTGGAGCAGGCCGAGCAGCGCGACCTGCTGGCACAGCAGGGCTGCCACGCCTACCAAGGCTATTACTTCAGCCGCCCATTGGATATTGCGGCGCTGCAAACCTGGCTGCAGGCCCACCACCAGGCGGGCCGCGACCTGGGCGGCGAGGGCATTTAGCGCCCCGCCCCCTCAACCCAAACGGGCCAGGTGGCGCGCAATTTGCGCACGCACCTGCACCGGCGCCGTACCGCCCAGGGTGCTGCGCGCATCCAGCGAGCCGCGCAGGCTCAGGGCATCGAAAACGTCTTTTTCAATGCTGGGATGGAAGCCCTGCAGCACCGTCAGCGGCAGTTCGGACAAATCGCAGTTGTGCGAACTGGCGGCCTTGACGGCATGGGCCACCGTCTCGTGCGCGTCGCGGAAGGGCAGGCCCTTTTTCACCAGGTAGTCGGCCAGGTCGGTGGCGGTGGCGTAGCCCTTTTTGGCCGCGTCTTCCATGGCCTGGGGGTTGACGGCAATGCCGCCTTCTTTGGCGCCCGTGGCCGGGTTCACCTGGCCGCCGACCATCTCGGCGAAGATGCGCAGCGTGTCCTTGAGGGTATCCACCGTGTCGAACAGCGGTTCCTTGTCTTCCTGGTTGTCTTTGTTGTAGGCCAGGGGCTGGCCTTTCATCAGGGTGATGAGGCCCATGAGGTGGCCCACCACACGGCCGGTCTTGCCGCGTGCCAGTTCGGGCACGTCGGGGTTCTTCTTCTGCGGCATGATGGAACTGCCGGTGGTAAAGCGGTCGGCAATCTTGATGAAGCCAAAGTTCTGGCTCATCCAGATGATGAGTTCCTCCGACAGGCGGCTCACATGCACCATGCACAGGCTGGCCGCCGCCGTGAATTCAATGGCAAAGTCGCGGTCGCTCACGGCGTCCAGGCTGTTCTGGCACACGCCATCCATGCCCAGGGTGCGCGCCACGCGCTCACGGTCCAGCGGGTAGGTGGTGCCGGCCAGCGCCGCGCTGCCCAAGGGCAGCACATTGGTGCGGCAGCGCACCTGGGCCATGCGCTCGGCGTCGCGGGCAAACATTTCCACATAAGCCAGCAGGTGGTGGGCAAAGCTCACGGGCTGGGCCACCTGCAAATGGGTGAAGCCGGGCAGAATCACTTCCACGTTCTTTGCGGCCACTTCCACCAGGGCTTTTTGCAGCTCGGTCAGCAGCCCGCCAATCCCATCGATCTCGCCGCGCAGCCACAGGCGCACGTCGGTCGCCACTTGGTCGTTGCGGCTGCGGCCCGTGTGCAGGCGTTTGCCCGCATCGCCCACCAATTGCGTCAGGCGTGCTTCGATGTTCAGATGCACGTCCTCCAGGTCGAGCTTCCATTCAAACTGGCCCGATTCGATTTCCTGGGTGATTTGCGCCATGCCGCGCTGGATGTCGGCATGGTCTTGCACCCCGATGATGCCCTGGGCCGCCAGCATTTCGGCATGTGCCAGGCTGCCTGCAATGTCTGCCTGCCACAGGCGTTTGTCGAAGAAAACGCTGGAGGTGTAGCGTTTAACCAACTCGCTCATGGGCTCGGAAAACAGGGCTGACCATGCCTGCGCCTTGGTATCGAGCTGGTTGTGGGAGGGGGCGGAGGCTTGGGCTTTGGGCATAGGGGGGCAATAATCCGGTGGAACAGACACCCGGCATGTCCGGATGCCGCGATGCAAGAAACGCAAATTTTATCGACCCTGCCCGACACCCCTGCTGCCAGGCGCCTCACACTGGCCGCCGGACGCAGCCTGGTGTTTGACGCCTGCCATGCCGGGGTGGTGCTGCGTGCGGTGCTGTTTGTGGAGGCGGTGGTGGGCGTGGGCGCCCTGTACGGCGCCAACCATCCTACCGATTGGCTGGCCCGCCTGGCCCTGCTCACCGGCGTGGCCCTGCCCGCCACCTTGGGCTGGCTGATCGCGGCGTGCAGCCTCAAGCAATGGCTGGAGGGCTTGAGCACACAAGGCCAGTACGTGGCGGGCACCCTGCTGGGCGCCCTGGCCGGATGGGGGGCCTGCGCCCTTTTCAAGCTGGTGGGCGCTTCCGACGAGCCCGCCTGGGTGGCCGCCGCGGCCAGCGGGGCCTTGCTGGCGGGCCTGCTGGTGGCCGCGCTGGTGCTGCGCGCCAAGGCACGCACCCCGGCGGCCACCACGGCGCGGCTCACCGAACTGCAATCGCGCATCCGCCCGCATTTTTTGTTCAACTCGCTCAACAGCGCCATTGCCCTGGTGCGCGACGAACCGGCCAAGGCCGAATCCCTGCTCGAAGACCTGAGCGATCTGTTCCGCTCCGCCCTGGTCGAACAGGGCGAGGCCGTAACCCTGGCCGACGAAATCCGCCTGGCGCGCCGCTACCTGGCCATCGAGCAGGTGCGTTTTGGCGACCGCCTGCGCGTGCAATGGCTGCTCGACCCCCGCGTTGATGGCGCCCTGCTCCCCCCCTTGCTGCTGCAGCCGCTGGTGGAAAACGCCGTCAAACATGGCGTGGAACCCAGCGCCCAAGGCGGCAAACTGCGCGTGGTGACCGAACTGCGCGGCAACCGCGTGGTCATCCGCATCACCAACACCCTGCCTGCAGAAAACACGCACAACGGCACCGCCCCCCGCGGCCATGGCATTGCCCTGGCCAACGTGCGCGCGCGCCTGTCGCTCTTGCACGACGTGCAGGGCGATTTCAGCGCGGGGGAGCAAGATGGCCTGTACCAAGTGCGCATCAGCCTGCCCGCCCCCACGACACCGCCCCGGGACCCGCGTCCCCCTTCAGCCCGTAAAAAACCATGAACATTCTGGTGGTTGACGACGAACCCCTGGCCCGCAGCCGCCTGCGCCGCCTGCTGACCGAAAGCACGGACCGCCAGCCCCACCTGGTGCGCGAAGCCGCCAGCGCCAGCGAGGCCCTGGCCCTGCTCTCGCCCAGCGGGGGGCAAGCGTTTGACGTGCTGTTGCTGGACATCCACATGCCGGGCCAGGACGGCCTGGGCCTGGCGCAAAGCCTGCAAGGACTGCGCCACCCCCCGGCCATCGTCTTTGTGACCGCGCACGCCGACCACGCCGTGAGCGCCTTTGAGCTCGACGCCGCGGACTACCTGACCAAGCCCGTGCGGCTGGAGCGCCTGCAGCAGGCCCTGGCCAAGGTGCAGCGCCTGCAGCGCCCCCAGCCCACCGCCCCGCGCCCCGCCAGCGCAGAGCCGCCCGATCACAACGGCATTCTGCTCATCCAGGATCGGGGCCGCACGGAGCGTGTGCCGCTGGACGAGGTGCTGTACTTCAAGGCCGAACAGAAATACGTGACCGTGCGCACCACCACACGCAGCTATGTGCTCAACTGCTCCTTGAGCGAACTGGAAACCCGCCTGGCCGGGCGGTTTTTGCGCATCCACCGCAACGCCCTGGTGGCCCAGCGCGCGCTGCGGGCGCTGGAGCGCCACAACGATCCCATCGAAGGCGAGGGCTGGGCCGTGCGCCTGCACGGGCTGGCGGAATGGCTCATGGTTTCGCGCCGCCAGGTGGCTGCCGTGCGCGAAGTGCTCTCGCGCTGAATCACGCCCCCATGCTGCGCCGCAACTCCTTGAGCAGCAGGTTGACCTGATTGGAGGCGTGGCGGTAGCCCCCCTGGAACAACTGCCGGGCCTTGTCGTTGTCTCCGGCCTGCGCCAGGGCCACCACTTCGGCCGCCTGGGCGTGGAAGTACCGATGCCGGGCCACGAGCAGTTCAAATGCCGGGTAGTGGCCCAGCATGTCTTTGCCCGGCCCTTTGAGCCATTGGCCCAGGGGGCAATCCTCGTGGTTGGCCACCTGGTGCGGAACCAGCACCTCGGTTGAACGCCCCTCCAGCAAAGCCTGCAGGCGATCCTTCCATCTGGCATGGTTGGACACGGCGGCGTCAATGTCGATTTCGGTAAGCAGCGCAGCAGCCGATTCCGGATCCAGTACCAGCTCGCTGGCATTGTCCTCATAGGCCCAGGTGGTCTCCGGGCTGGAGGAGTCTTGTTCCTTGAATTTAAAAAAACGGCTGAAAAATCCCATGCGTGCTCCCTCGGGTGGCCTTGTAGCATCGTACAGCGAAGCTAGGCAAAGCGTCATTGTGTGTCTTTTAGTTAGTTTTGACTACCTTCACCAAGCGCATGGCCTCGGCTACCATTGCAGCCCCGCCCCATTGCAGCCGCGCTGCTGATTGTTCATGCCTGCCTTTTCCTTTGAAGCCCTGGACGAGCAGGGCCAAACCCGCAAGGGCGTGCTCGAAGCCGATACGGCCAAAGCAGCACGCAGCCAGTTGCGCGCCCAGGCCTTGGTGCCCTTGGCCGTGCAGACGGTGGGGGAAGGCGCGGCCAACGGTGTGCAGCGTCCAGGGGCCTTTACCCGGCCGGTATTCAATACCACGGCACTGGCCGTTTGGACACGCCAGCTCTCTGGACTGGTATCTTCCGGCCTGCCGCTGGAGCGTGCCCTCACCGCCCTGGCCGATGAAGCCGAAGGCGAACGCCAGCACCACCTCGTGGCCATGCTGCGGGCCGAGGTGAACGCGGGGTCCACCTTTGCACGGGCCCTGCAACAGCACCCGCGCGAGTTCTCCGAAATTTACTGCGCCGTCATCAGCGCGGGCGAGCACAGCGGCAACCTGGCCCTGGTGTTGGAGCGCCTGGCCGATGACCTGGAAGAGCGCCAGGCCCTCAAGGCCAAACTGCTGGGCGCCGCACTCTACCCCGCCATCGTCACCGTGGTGGCCCTGTGCATCGTAGTGTTCCTCATGACCTACGTGGTGCCCCAGGTGGCGGGGGTGTTTGCCGGCACCAAACGCCAATTGCCCTGGTTGACGGTGGCCATGCTGTCGCTGAGCCATTTTGTGCGTGCCTGGGGCCTGTGGCTGGGGGCAGCCCTGGTGCTGGCAGTCCTGGCGGGGCGCTGGGCCCTCACCATCGAAACCCTGCGCCAGCGTTTCGATGCCTTCTGGCTGGGCCTGCCGCTCGTAGGAAGGCTGGCACGCGGCTACAACGCTGCGCGTTTTGCCGGCACCCTGGCCATGCTGGCAAGTGCCGGTGTGCCCATTCTCAAGGCCCTGCAAGCCGCCGCCGAAACACTGAACAACCGCGCTCTGCGTGCCGACGCCCTGGATGCCCTGGTGATGGTGCGCGAGGGCGCGCCCCTGGCATCGGCCCTGGCACAGAAAAAACGCTTTCCCAGCCTGTTGCCCATGTTCGCCCGCCTGGGCGAACAAACCGGCCAATTGCCCGTGATGCTGCAGCGCGCCGCCACGCAATTTGGCACGGAGGTGCAGCGCCGCTCCCTGCAGCTGGCCACGCTGCTCGAACCTTTGCTCATCGTCACCATGGGTGTGGTGGTGATGCTGATCGTGCTCGCGGTGCTGCAGCCCATCATCGAACTCAACCAATTCATGAAGTAAGCGCAACCATGGCCCAGACGCTGGACGACAAATTGGTGGTGGCAATTTCCTCGCGCGCCCTCTTTGACTTTGAAGAAGAAAACCAGCTCTTCGACCAAGGCGACGCCCAGGCCTATATGCAGTTGCAGCTGGCCCGGCTCGACGTGCCTGCGGCGCCGGGGGTGGCCTTTTCCCTGGTCAAAAAACTCCTGGCTTTCAACGCCCCTGAACAGCAGCGCGTGGAAGTGGTGGTGCTCTCGCGCAACGACCCCGCCAGCGGCATGCGCGTGTTCCGCTCGGCCCACGCCCACGGCCTGACCAGCGTGCAGCGCGGCGTATTCACCCAAGGGGCGGCGCCCTTTCGCTACCTGCGCCCCTTGGGCGCGCATTTGTTTCTTTCGGCCAACGGCGCCGACGTGGCCCAGGCGCTGAGCATGGGCTACCCGGCGGCGCAGGTGGCCACGCAATCGGCCCAGGCCAGCGCAGCCAACCCCCACGAGGTGCGCATTGCCTTTGACGGCGACGCCGTGCTGTTTTCGGACGAGGCCGAGCGCGTGTTCCAGTCCGCCGGGCTGGACGCCTTTCAGGCCCACGAAGTGGCCAAAGCCCACCTGCCCCTGCCCCCCGGCCCGTTCAAGCCTTTTTTATCGGCCCTGCACCGCCTGCAACAAAGCGGCGCTGCGCCCATGCGCATCCGCACAGCCCTGGTCACGGCGCGCAGCGCGCCTGCCCACGAACGCGCCATCCACACCCTGCTGAGCTGGAACATTGCCGTGGACGAGGCCATGTTTTTGGGCGGCCTGCCCAAAGGGGAGTTTTTGCGCGAATTCGAGCCCGATTTCTTTTTTGACGACCAGACAGGCCATGTGGCCTCGGCCGCCCGGCATGTGCCTGCCGGGCATGTCAGCAGCGGGGTGGCCAACGCACCCGCTGCCTGACCACAGCCCCCCCAAAAAACAAAGCGCCCTGGTCAGGGCGCTTTGTTTTTTGGGGGGAGGCGCATGTCATAGGCCGCCGGTTTTTTTGACTTTGGGGTCGGCATAAACCAGGGGTTCGTTTTGCGCCTGGGGCGAAAGCCGCTCTTGCAACGTGTTTTTGTTCACTTCTTGCGCCGCCTCGATGGCGCTGCCGCTGGCGCGCCAAATGGCGTGCAAATGCTCGATCAACACCTTGTACAGCGGTGGATCCTTGGGCGGCTCGGGCGGCTCCTTGGCCTTGGTTTCGTTCTTGACCACCGTCCAATCGCGGTTCTGGGTATCGGGGTCCGAAGGCTTCTCGGGTGTTTTGACCACAGCGCCCTCACCCAGACGATCCATGGACTCCACCGGGTTGGGGTTGTGGATGGGCCGCACGGGAACGGCCCCCGAAGCTCCGGTGGAATAAAGATCTGAACTCTGGGGGCGCCAGATCGGTGATCGGTCGATGGGTGGTATTTGCATGGCTAGGCCCTCCAATGGAAGGAACGGATGGCGCTCTGACACCATCTCGTGCCTCCATTTCGGCAAACAGAAGGGGAAATTGAGCCCTTTTTTACCGATTGAAACAAAACCAAGGGTTTTCCCCTGGGTTTTGGGCCGCCTACCACCCTACAAAAACCGCTCCAGCAGCTTACGCGATGCCTTGTCCAGCGCCAAGGCATCGGTAATGGCGTACTGCACCCCCTCGGCACTGGCAATCAACAGCACCGAGCGCCCGCGCAGGCGCCGAATATCTTCTTCGGCCTTCAGGGTGAATTGCGTAGCACCCCGATCCGTCTCCACAGACCAGGTGCTTGGGACAATAAAACTTGATACCGCCGTGATTTTGGTGATAGTGGGCACAAACTCACGAACAGCCAGCTCTTCCTGGATCAAACTGCGCACGGCTGCAGGCAGGCTGTCCAGACGGGGAGCCCAGTACAGCTCCCGGCCATCGGGCCCCACCAGCGACAGGCCCTCGTCAGGGGCGGCCAGGGGGAAGGCGCGCACAGGGGTGATGCCGCTGTGCGCGGTGCCGTCGGGCAATTGCAGCACCAGCGCGCCATGGGCGTCACGTTGCAATTGCAGGTTGGGGGCAGCGATTTCTTGGGAGGTCATACAAATCCTTGCAAGGCTCATTGGCCCGCCGGGTGGGCGCTGTGCAGCAGGCTGCTGTCGATCACGATGCCCGCCGCCTGGGCGTCTTCTTCGGCGCGGCGCACCTGGGCCTGGTAGAGCCGCCAGTAAGCGCCCTCTTGCGCCATGAGTGCATCGTGCGGGCCCACTTCCACCACTTCACCGCGGTCCATCACCACCAGGCGGTCGGCCTTGCGCAGGGTGGACAGGCGGTGGGCAATGGCGATCGTGGTGCGGCCTTGCACCAGGTTGTCCAGGGCTTTCTGGATTTCTTTTTCGGTTTCGGTGTCCACGGCCGAGGTGGCTTCGTCGAGGATGAGGATGCGCGGATCGATGAGCAGCGCCCGCGCAATGCTGATGCGCTGGCGCTCGCCGCCCGACAGGCCCTGGCCACGCTCGCCCACCAGGCTGTCGTAGCCATGCGGCAGGCGCAAAATGAATTCGTGCGCATGGGCCGCGCGTGCGGCGGCAACGATTTCTTCGCGTGTGGCGTGGGGCTTGCCGTAGGCGATGTTCTCGGCAATGGTGCCAAAGAACAAAAACGGCTCCTGCAGCACCAGGCCGATGTGGCGGCGGAAGTCGCTCACGGCAAAGCGGCGCACGTCCACGCCATCGACCAAAATGGCGCCTTCGCTCACGTCGTAGAAGCGGCTGATGAGGTTGACCAGCGTGCTTTTGCCCGAGCCGCTGTGACCGACCAGGCCGATCATCTCGCCGGGGCGGATGTCCAGATTCAGGTTCTTGATGACCGTGCGACTGCCGTAGCGAAAGCCAATGCCGCGCATGGCAATGGCGCCTTCGACCCTGTCCACGCGCACGGGGTTGGCGGGGTCGGGCACGTTGCTCACGTGGTCGAGGATGTCAAAAATGCGCTTGGCGCCAGCAGCGGCTTTTTGCGTGACCGAGACGATGCGGCTCATGGAGTCGAGCCGCGTATAGAAGCGCCCGATGTAGGCGATGAAGGCCGTGAGCACCCCCACGGTGATCTGGTCATGCGCCACCAGCCAGATGCCAAAGGCCCAGACGACCAGCAGACCGATTTCCGTCATCAAGGACACCGTGGGCGAGAACAGACTCCAGGTTTTGTTCAGGCGGTCGTTGACCTCCAGGTTGTGCTGGTTGGCGGCGCGAAAGCGGTCGGCCTCCCGCTTTTCCTGCGCAAAGGCCTTGACCACACGGATGCCCGGAATGGTGTCGGCCAGCACGTTGGTGACCTCGCTCCAGACGCGGTCGATGCGCTCAAAGCCCGTGCGCAGCTTGTCGCGCACGGTGTGGATCAGCCAGGCGATGAAGGGCAGCGGCACCAGCGTGACCAGCGCCAGCCAAGGGTTGATGGAGAACAAAATCGCCGCCGTCATCAAGATCATGAGCACGTCGTTGACGAAATCGAGCGCGTGCAGCGACAGAAAAACGTTGATGCGGTCGGTTTCCGAACCGATGCGTGCCATCAAGTCCCCCGTGCGCTTGCCGCCAAAGTAATCGAGCGACAGACGCAGCAAATGCTCGTAGGTGGTGGTGCGCAGGTCGGCGCCGATGCGCTCGGACACCAGTGCCAGGATGTAGGTGCGCGCCCAGCCCAGGCCCCAGGCCAGGAGCGCCGCCAGCAACAGCCCGCCCAGGTACAGCGCCACCAGCATGGGGTCGATGGCCTTGCCGCTTTGGTAGGGGATGAGGATGTCGTCCATGAGCGGAATCGTCATGTACGGCGGCACCAGCGTGGCGGCAGTGGACGCCAGCGTGAGGCCAAAGCCGGTGGCGAGCTGCTTTTGGTACGGCTTGGCAAAGCGCCACAGGCGCAGCAACACCCAGGTGGAGGTGCGCTCGGCCTGCGCGCGCGCGCAAGCCGGGCATTCGTCGCCGTCGGGCGGCAAGGGGGCGTGGCAGGTGGGGCACAGGGCTTCGGTGGCCGGTGCCTCCTGCACGGCAATGGGGGCCCGCAATTGTTCCACCTGCTGCTCCAGGCACTGGGCCATGCGCAGGGCCTGTGCATGGGCAGCAGCCACCATGGTGAAACGCCACCCCTGCAGCCGCTGCTGGGCATCATGCAGTTGCAGCAAAGCCACACCCGCGTGGTCGGCCACGCGCAATTCCAGGCCTACCTGCACAGGCCATGATTGCCAGGCAGACTCGCCTGGCGCACGGGCCAGCACACGCTGCGCCGTTAAAACCACCACGCCCCGCCCAAACCGCAGTTGGCTGTCAAGGTCAACCTCCAGGCTGGCCAACACGTTTTCGTGGGAAACGAGCTGTGCTCGCAATTCGCCCCCCCAGGGGCTTTGAAGGACACCCGAGGCGTCTACAGAATGGTGGTGTGGCATGTGAATCGTTGGATGCGCTGGCGACAAGCCGTGCCGCCCGTGGGGCGGCAGGCAGAATTGTCCGCCATTGCGCCGCGCGCCGCAGCGCCTTGTTATTGCAACCCCGACTCAACGCCGCACCCTATCTCCCCGCTGACATCCCTGCCACCCCCCTGAACTGAGCGCACAATCAGGCATTCCATGCCTGACCCAGGCGATTCAACCCACCGCTGCAATCCATGGCGAAATTCAAAGACATCCAACTGCTGCGCATCAACTACCTGCGTGGCCCCAATATCTGGACCTACCGTCCAGCGCTCGAAGTCTGGCTGGACTTGGGCGAACTCGAAGACCACCCCTCCCACCAGCTCCCCGGCTTCAACGACCGCCTGACCACCTGGCTGCCAGCCTTGGTGGAGCACCACTGCGGCGTGGGGGAACGCGGCGGTTTCCTGCAGCGCCTGCACGAAGGCACCTGGATGGGCCATGTGCTGGAGCACATCGTGATCGAACTGCTCAACCTGGCCGGCATGCCCACGGGCTTTGGCCAAACACGCAGTACCAGCCTGCGCGGCGTGTACCGCATGGTGTTCCGCGCCCGCGACGAGCAAGTGGCCCGGGTGGCATTGGAGCAGGGGCACCGCCTCATCATGGCAGCCATCAACAGCGAGCCCTTTGACGTACCGGCCGCCGTGGCCCGCGTGCGCACCGAGGTGGACGACCAGTACCTTGGCCCCAGCACGGCCTGCATCGTCACCGCCGCAACCGACCGGGGCATTCCGCACATCCGCCTGAACGACGGCAACCTAGTGCAGATGGGCTATGGCGCGGCGCAGCGCCGCATCTGGACGGCCGAGAGCGAATTCACCAGTGCCATTGCCGAAGGTATCGCCTCCGACAAAGACCTGACCAAGGGGCTGCTCAAGGCCTGCGGCGTGCCCATCCCGGAAGGGCAAATCGTGAACAGCCCTGAAGAAGCCTGGGAAGCGGCACAAGACATCGGCCTGCCCGTGGTTGTCAAGCCGTCCGACGGCAACCATGGCCGGGGCGTGACGCTGGATTTGCGCAAGGAAGAAGACATCAAGGCCGCCTACCACATGGCCTACCCTGAGGGCAGTGACGTGATGGTCGAGCGGTTCGTCCCCGGCAGCGAACACCGCCTGCTGGTGGTGGCGGGCAAAGTGGTGGCCGCCGCGCGCGGCGAAGTGGTCAGCATCACGGGCAATGGCCGCGATACGGTGCGCTCGCTCATCGACAGCCAGCTCAACTCCGACCCACGCCGGGGCTACGAGGAGGAATACCCGCTGGAGATCATCGACGTGGCCACCGACGCCAAGGTGCAGCTCGAACTCCAGCGCCAGGACCTGTCCCCTGAATCCGTTCCCGAACATGGCCGCCAAGTGGTGGTGCAGCGCAATGGCAATGTGGCTGCGGACTGCACCGACGAAGTCCACCCGGAGGTGGCCTACATCGCCCAACTCGCCGCCAAAGTGGTGGGGCTGGACATTGCCGGCATCGACCTGGTGGCGCAAGACATCGGCCGCCCACTGCACGCACAGGGCGGCGCCATTGTCGAGGTCAACGCCGGCCCCGGCCTGCTCATGCACCTCAAGCCTGCCGTGGGCGCGCCGCGCCCTGTGGGCCAGGACATTGCCGAGCACCTGTTCCCCAGCGACGAAGCCTCTGTCGGCGGCGCGGGCCGCATTCCCCTGGTGGGCGTGGCCGGTACGCGCGGCACCAGCACCATTGCCCGCGTGGTGGCCTGGCTGCTGCACCTGGGCGGACACCACACGGGGGTGGCCTGCCGCGAGGGCCTGTTCCTCGACCGCCGCCGCGTAGACGCCAAGGACAGCGCCCACTGGGAAGCCGCACACCGCCTGCTGATGAACCAGATGGTGCAGGCTGCCGTGATCGAGAACGACGCCCGCACCATCCTGCGCGACGGCCTGGCCTACGACCGCTGCCAGGTGGGCGTGGTGACCGACATGGACGGCAAAGACAGCCTGCACGAATTTGACGTGCACGAGCAGGAGCAAATGCACAAGGTGCTGCGCACCCAGGTAGATGTGGTGCTGCCCCACGGGGCGGCCGTGCTCAATGCTGCGGAACCCCAGGTGCTGGAGCTTGCCCCCTTGAGCGACGGCGCCGTGGTGCTGTACGCGCAGGACGCCGGCCTGCCCGCCCTGGCCGAGCACCGTGCCAAAGACCAGGGCCGCGCTGTGTTCGTCAAGAACCAATATGTGGTGCTGGCCACGGGCAACGCCGAGCATGTGCTGGGCGCCGTGACCGAACTGACCTTCGGCCGCCAGGCCGTGGCCACCGACACCGACACGCTGCTGGCCATTGTGGCCACGGCTTGGGCGCTGGACATTGCGCCCGACCTGATTGTCGCTGGCATCAAAACCTTCGAGCCCGAGTTGGCCTAAGCCCATCGAAAGACCGACCATGGAAGTCACCCGCACCCGCGCCCTGCGCGGCCCCAACCTCTGGACCCGCCTCACGGCCATCGAGGCCATCGTTCACTGCAGCGCGGCCGAACGCGACATCCGCCAGCTCCCAGGTTTTGAGCCGCGCGTGCGCGCGCTCTTTCCAGCCATCGGCCCCTTGCACACCGAAGGCGGTACGCCCGTCTCCATCGCCCATGTGCTGCAAGAAGCGGCCCTGGCCCTGCAGGCCCAGGCGGGCTGCCCCGTCACTTTTGGCCGGGTCACGGCCACGGTGGAAGAAGGCGTGTACCAGGTGGTGGTGGAATACAGCGAAGAAGCCGTAGGCCGCCAGGCCTTTGACGATGCGCAGGCCCTGGTGCAGGCAGCCCTGGGCGATGGCCTCTTTGACGCCCAGGCCCGGTTGGCTGCCCTGCGCGAACTGGACGAAGACGAGCGCCTGGGCCCCAGCACGGGCGCCATCGTTGATGCGGCCGTGGCGCGCGGTATTCCGTACCGGCGCCTCACACGCGGCAGCCTGGTGCAGTTCGGCTGGGGCTCCAAGCAGCGCCGCATCCAGGCTGCCGAGATCGACTCCACCAGCGCCGTGGCCGAATCCATCGGCCAGGACAAGGACCTCTCCAAACGCCTGCTGCACGCCGCTGGCGTGCCCGTGCCGCTGGGCCGCCCGGTGCACAGCGTGGACGAAGGCTGGGCCGTGGCACAAGAAGTCGGCCTGCCCGTGGTCGTCAAGCCACAGGATGGCAACCAGGGCAAGGGCGTCACGGTCAACATCACCGATCGCGCCCAACTCGAAGAGGCCTACCGCAACGCCGTGGAATACGGCACGGTGATGGTCGAGCGCTTTTTGCCGGGCCAGGATTTCCGCCTGCTGGTGGTGGGCGACCAGCTCGTGGCCGCAGCACGGCGCGACCCGCCCCAGGTGCTGGGCGATGGCGAAAACACCGTGCGGACACTGGTGGACGCCGTCAACCAAGACCCGCGCCGTGGCGAAGGCCATGGCACGGCGCTGACCAAAATCCGCCTGGACGACATTGCCATAGCCCGTTTGGCACTGCAGGGCCTCACACCCGATTCCGTGCCCGAGAAGGGCCAGCGGGTGGTGCTGCGCAACAACGCCAACCTGTCCACCGGCGGCAGCGCCACCGACGTGACCGACGAAGTGCACCCCGCCGTGGCCGCGCGTGCCGTGGCTGCCGCGCGCATGGTGGGCTTGCACATTTGCGGCGTGGACATGGTGGCCGAAACCGTGCTGCGCCCGCTGGAGGAGCAAGGGGGCGGCTTTGTGGAAGTGAATGCCGCGCCAGGCCTGCGCATGCACCTTTCGCCCAGTTATGGCAAGCCGCGCCCCATTGGCCAGGCGATTGTGGATCGCCTGTACGCCCCCGGCGAAGATGGCCGCATCCCTACCGTGGCCGTCACGGGCACCAACGGCAAGACCACCACGGCGCGCCTCATCGCCCACCTGTTCACGGCCCATGGCCTGCGCGTGGGCATGACCAACACCGATGGCGTGTACGTGAACGGCCGCCAGATCGACAGCGGCGACTGCTCCGGCCCCAAGAGCGCACGCAATGTGCTGCTGCACCCCGAGGTGGACGCCGCCGTGTTCGAGACGGCACGCGGCGGCATTCTGCGCGAGGGCCTGGGCTTTGACCGCTGCCAGGTGGCCGTGGTCACCAACATCGGCGAGGGCGACCACCTGGGCCTGAACTTCATCACCACGGTCGAAGACCTGGCCGTGCTCAAGCGCGTGATCGTGCAAAACGTCGCCAGCAGCGGCTACGCCGTGCTCAACGCGGCCGACCCCATCGTCGCCGCCATGGCCAGCGCCTGCCCAGGCAAGGTCATTTTCTTTGCCAGCGACCGCCAGCACCCCGTCATGGCCACGCACCGCGCACAGGGGCACCGCACGGTGTATGTGGATGGCGACTCCATCGTTACCACCGAAGGCTCCTGGCGCGAGACCATCCACCTGCGCGACGTGCCCATCACGCGCGGCGGCAAGATCACCTTCCAGGTCGAAAACGTCATGGCCGCGGTGGCCGCCGCCTGGGCCGCCAGCCTGCCTTGGCAGACGATACGCCGCGGGCTCTCGGGCTTCGTCAACGACAGCGACAACGCCCCCGGGCGCTTCAACGTGATGGACTACCGGGGCGCCACCATCATTGCCGACTATGGCCACAACCCCGACGCCATGCGCGCCCTGGTACAGGCCGTGGATGCCTTGCCCGCCAAGCGCCGCAGCGTGGTCATCAGCGGCGCGGGCGACCGGCGCGACGAAGACATCCGCGCGCAAACCGTGATTCTGGGCGCGGCCTTTGACGACGTGCTGCTCTACCAGGACGCCGCCCAGCGCGGCCGCTCCGACGGCGAGGTCATGGCCCTGCTGCGCGAGGGCCTGGCGGGCGCTGCACGCACCCGGCATGTGGAAGAAATCCGTGGCGAGTTCACCGCCATAGACACCGCCCTCTCGCGCCTGGCCCCTGGCGACCTGTGCCTGGTGCTGGTCGATCAGGTGGAAGAGGCCCTGGCCCACCTCGCACGCCGCTGCGCCGAGGCCGCATGATGCGCGCGCGCTGGATCGTCCCCCTGGCACTGGCCTTTGCCTGCTGCGCGCAGGCCGCCAGTGGCGAAAAAATCGGCAGCGTGGACACGGCCTTCCAATGGATAGGCCGCGACCACGACATCGTCGTCGAAGCCTACGATGACCCGGCCGTGCAGGGCGTGACCTGCTATGTCTCACGCGCCCGGGTCATCGTAGGCTTCGACGACGATG
>CAZRFF010000017.1:0-15415 GCA_964599265.1 uncultured Simplicispira sp.
TGCCGCATCGCCGGCGTGCGCATGGAATCCACCGTGCGCTGGGTCGGCCCCATGCTGCTGGCCATGTTCCTGGTGATGGTGGCCGTGATCGCCTTCCCCCAACTCGCCCTGTGGCTGCCCGCCAAGCTGGGCTACTGATTTTTTCCAAGGAGACTGAGAGATGAAACTGCGCACCTTCCTCACCGCCACCGCCGCTGCGGCCACCGTGCTGACACTGGGCCTGCCCACCGCCCACGCACAAAATTACAAGAGCGAATACCGCATGTCGCTGGTCGTGGGCACGGCCTTCCCCTGGGGCAAGGGCGGCGAAATCTGGGCCAACAAGGTCAAGGAAAAAACACAAGGCCGCATCAACATCAAGCTCTACCCCGGCGTGTCCCTCATCCAGGGCGACCAGACGCGCGAGTTCTCCGCACTGCGCCAGGGCGTGATCGACATGGCCGTCGGCTCCACCATCAACTGGTCGCCCCAGGTCAAGCAGCTCAACCTGTTCTCCATGCCCTTCCTCATGCCCGACTACGCCGCCATCGACGCCCTGACCCAGGGCGAAGTGGGCAAGCAGCTCTTTGCCACACTGGACAAGGCCGGCGTGGTGCCCCTGGCCTGGGGCGAAAACGGCTACCGCGAACTCTCCAACTCCAAGCACGTAATCAAAAGCCCGGCCGACATGAAGGGGCTGAAAATCCGCGTAGTGGGTTCGCCCTTGTTTGTGGACACCTTCACCGCCCTGGGCGCCAACCCCACGCAAATGAGCTGGGCCGACGCGCAGCCCGCCTTTGCCAGCGGCGCCGTCGATGGGCAAGAAAACCCCATGAGCATCTTCACCGCCGCCAAGCTGCACAACGTGAACCAAAAATACCTCACCCTGTGGGGCTACGTGGCCGACCCATTGGTGTTTGTGGTCAACAAGGAGATCTGGAACAGTTGGACACCCGCCGACCGCGAAGCCGTGCGCCAGGCTGCTGCCGAGGCCGGCAAAGAGCAAATCGCCATCGCCCGCAAAGGCCTGGTGGAGCCTGGCCAACCTTTGTTCAAGGACATCGAGGCCAATGGCGTGACCGTGACGCGCCTCTCGCCGCAAGAGCGCGACGCCTTTGTGCAAGCCACCCGCCCCGTGTACGCCAAGTGGAAAAACCAGATCGGTGCCGACTTGGTGGACAAGGCTGAAAAAGCGATTGCGGCGCGCAAGCACTAAAGCCCCACCCCCTACTAGCCAGGGGCGGCCCGGCGGCCCTCCTGGCAAGGCAGCCCATAAGTTTCAGCGCCCGGCCCAGGGTTCTTGCACCCCCATGTGCTGGGTTCTGCGCCCCAACAGCCCCAGCCCCGCCACCAAGGCCAGCCCCAGCGCCCACAAGGGCCACAGCCCCCAGCGCCCAGCCCATTGGGCGTAAGGCGTCGGCGTTCCATGGCGCCCTTGCACCTGCCCCATCAGCATGCCGCGCTCGTAGCGCGCCAGTTGCTGCACCACAGCCCCCCGGTGGTCGATGACGGCCGTGGCGCCCGTATTGGTGGCACGCACCATGGGGCGTTCAAACTCCAGCGCGCGCATACGGCTGATCGCCAAGTGCTGGTCGATGGCCAGGGTATTGCCAAACCAGCCGATATTGCTCAGGTTGACCAGCACCGTGGGCGCAGTGTCTGGCCCCTGCGCAAACAGGGCGGCCAATTCTTCGCCAAACAAATCCTCGTAGCAAATATTGGGCGCCAGGCGCTCACCGTGCCAGGCCAGGGGCGGCTGCACCAGCGCACCGCGCCGAAAATCCCCCAGCGGAATATTCATCATCTCGGTGAACCAGCGGAACAGGGGCGGGATGAACTCACCAAACGGCACCAAATGGTGTTTGTCATAGCGGTAGTCCGTGGTTTGCCCTGGCGCAAGACCAAGTACGGAGTTGGTATAGCCCTCTTCCATGCTGCCCAGCGGCACCCCCAGCAAAGCAGCGCGGCCTGGCTGGCGGTAATGGGCGCGTAAATCGTCCAGATACCCAGGGGGAAGCTGCGCAGGCAGCAGCGGCAAAGCCGTCTCGGGCGCCACCACCAAGGCCTGGTGGGGCTGGAGCAGACGCTCGCGGTACCACTGCAGCGCCATGGGCACGCCGGAGCCGGGTTGGAATTTTTCGTCCTGCGGAATATTGCCCTGCAGCAGCACCAGCGGCAGCGCAGGCCGCGCATCGGGCAGGGCCGAATGGCAGCTATTGATGGCGCAGTGGCGCTGCCACGCCGCCCCCCCCCAAAGCCCCACCAACACCAGCCCCAGGGCCCACACCGCCCCCCGCCGCACATCCTGCCGCCGGGCCTGCGCCAGCCCCATGGCCAGCCAGGCTGCCACCGCCCCTACGCCGTACACCCCGCCGTAGCGGGCCAGATGGGCCAAAGGGCCTTCCACATGGGCATAGCCACCAGCCCCCCACGGAAACCCCGTCCACCAGGTGCCGCGTGCCAGTTCGGCCAAAGTCCACAGCGCGGCAAACAACAAACCCCTGGCCCAGCGCCGGCCCGGGGCCAGGGCGTGAAAAGCCCACGCCGCCAAGCCGTAGTCCAGCGCCAAAAACAGCGCCAAAGCCAACACTCCGGCGCCTGCCAAGGGCGCTGCCAAGCCCCCATAGGTGTGCATGGAGATGTACAGCCACCAAAACGTGCCCACCAACCAAGCCGCAGCAAACACCCACCCCATTGTTGCCGCAGCACGGGCCGTGGGCGCCGCCAGCAGGCAGCGCGCGAACACCGCCAGCGACAGCACCTGCAGCCACCACACCGGTTGGCCGCTGCCGGGCAGCGCCAACGAAACGGCTTGCGCCAGCCCCGCGCCCAGTGCCAGGGGCCAGCGCGCACGCTGCCACACCCCCAACCCCTCAGGCCCCGCAACGGGCGGACGGAAATTCATGCATCGGCCGCAGCAGGATCGGGCACCCGTGGCGTCACCTTGAACCAGCGCACCGCGCCACCCTTGGTCAGCAAGACGACAAACTGCAAGCCGCCCAGCACCATTTTTTCGCCCCGCTTGGGCACATGGCCGATTTCGTGGGCAATCATGCCGCCGATGGTGTCGAAAGATTCTTCAGGGTCGCTGCCAACCAGCGCCACGCCAAAGGTTTCGGCCACCCGCTCCACGGGGGTGTCTCCGCTCACGCGCCAGGTGCTGTCGGCCAGGGCAAAAATATCGCCTTCCTCTTCGGGAATATCGAACTCGTCTTCGATTTCTCCGACGATTTGCTCCAGCACGTCCTCGATGGTGATGAGCCCCGCCACACGGCCAAACTCGTCAATGACCACAGCCAGGTGGTTGCGGTTGCCCCGGAATTCGCGCAGCAGGTCGTTCAGTCCCTTGCTTTCGGGCACAAACACGGCGGGGCGCAGCAGGGCGCGCACATTGAGCTGGGGCGAACGCTGGAGCTTGAGCAAATCCTTGGCCATCAGAATGCCAATGATGTTTTCCCGCTCGCCCTGGTACACCGGGAAGCGCGAATGCGCCGTGTTGATGATGAGGTTGAGCATGGCCTCGTAAGGCGCGTCGATATCAATCACATCCATGCGCGGAGCGGCCACCATCACATCGCCAGCGCTCATATCGGCCATGCGGATCACGCGTTCGAGCATGACGCGCGAATCGGCGCCAATGACGTCGTTGGTCTCCGCCTCGGCCAGGGTTTCTATCAACTCTTCGGCCGAATCCGGCCCAGGGTGAATGAACTCCACCAGTTTTTGTAAAAGCGTGCGCTTGTCTTCCCGTTCAGACGGGCGCGCAGGGTGCGGATCGGACACAGCCTTGTGTGCAGGACGTGCGGTAGTGGAACAAGCCCCGAGGATAACGGATTGCAGATGGAGGCTCTAGAGTCTAAACCCTGATCCTTTTTTGCTGCTATTTTGCGCACCTGCACGCACTTTTGGTTGGATGCATCGGGATGCTGGGGTTTTCCCTGTCGCTCAAATGTAAACAATCGTTACGATTGAACCATCGTGGTGGTGCAGACGCTTCGGGCGTGCACGGTACATTGGTCGCATGGAGGCAGTGGCAACATGATTACATCGGGAATGAGCCTGGGTAAACGGCTGACCTTGGGGTTTACCGTCGTTATTGCTTTCATGGCCTTATTGGCAGCACTGGCGTCGGTGCGCATCCAAGGGCTCAACGCCGAGGTGGAAGCCCTGATCAAGGACCGCTACCCCAAGACCAACATTGCCAACCACATCAAAGACCAGATCAACGAGATCTCGCGCGGCATGCTGGGTGTGCTCATCACGACCAGCCCCGATCAGATCAAGGCGGAAATTGCCAACATCGAAAAAACCAACGCCGCCAACAACGACGCCATTGCTACGCTCGATCGCATCATCACCGACGAAAAAGGGCGAGAACTGCTCAAAACCATCGTCGAGATCCGCGACAAATTCAAACCCCTGCAGGCCGATTTCGTGAAGCTGGTACAGGATGACGCCAAGGACGAAGCGCAGCTCAAGTACCTGTTTTCCATGCGCCCCCTGCAAAAGCGTTATTTTGACGCGCTCGATGCCTTTGTGCAGTACCAAAACAGCCAGATGGAAAGCGCAGGCGAGGCGTCGGCCCAAATCGCGGGTCAAACCGTCGGGCTCATCGTGGCTTTGGCGATTGCTGCGGCCCTGGTCAGCACGGTCGTGGGTTTTCTGGTCACACGCAGCATCGTGCTGCCGCTCAAGCACGCCGTCAACGTGACACGGCGCGTGGCCGCAGGCGACCTCACCAGCACCATTGAGTCCAGCGGCAAAGACGAGGTCGGCCGCATGATGGAAGAGCTGCGCCACATGAACGACAGCCTGCGCAACCTGGTGAGCGAGGTGCACACCAGCTCAGGCGCCATTGCCACCAACGCCCAGGACATTGCTGCCGACAACCTGCAGCTCAACGACCGCACGCACGAGCAAGCCCAGTTCCTGCAAGAAACCGCCTCGTCCATGCACGAGCTTACCTCTTTGGTACACCACAGCGCCGACAGCACACGCGAAGCCGGGCAACTGGCCGCCACGGCATCGGACGTAGCCGTGCGCGGAGGCGACGTGGTATCGCAAGTGGTGCAGACCATGGGCGCCATCCACGGTTCTTCGCGCAAAATTGCCGACATCATCGGCGTGATCGACGGCATTGCCTTCCAGACCAACATCCTGGCGCTCAACGCCGCTGTAGAAGCCGCCCGTGCGGGCGAGCAGGGCCGGGGTTTTGCCGTCGTCGCCTCCGAAGTGCGCAGCCTGGCCCAGCGCTCAGCGACAGCGGCCAAAGAGATCAAAACGCTGATCGACGACTCGGTGGCCCAGGTAGAAAACGGCCACCGCCTGGCGGGCCAGGCAGGCTCGACCATGACCGAAGTGGTGGGCAGCGTGCAGCGCGTGAGCACCATCATGGGCGAAATCACCCGCGCCCACCAGGAGCAAAATGCCAGCATCGACCGGGTGAACCAGTCCATCACCCAACTCGAAGCTGTTACACAACAAAACGCAGCCATGGTAGAGAAGGCCGCCGATACCGCCCAGGCCATGCACAATGAGGCCAACCACCTGGGCACCGCCATTCGCAGCTTCAAGCTCGACGCCCACGGCGGCCAAGCCGGTCTTGATCCTGCTGCGCCCCTGGCCTTGCCAGGCTGATCCCGATTTTTTGTCTCTCAGGAGTTGTTCATGTTTTTGGGTACCGCCTTCAAATCCACCTTCGCCGGTTTGGCCCTCTCTCTCGCGGCGGCGCTGACCCCTGCCCATGCGGCCGAGGTCGGCGGCATCAAGGTCGATGACCACACCACCCTCGCCGGCAAGAATCTGGTGCTCAATGGCCTGGGTATGCGCCAGATTTTTGTGGTCAAAGCCTACGCCGTGGCGCTGTATCTGACCGAGAAAAAAACCACCCCGGCCGACGTGCAGGCGCTGACCACGCCCAAGCGCATCACCCTGGTCATTCAGCGCGAAATCAACAGCGATGAATTCGGCCAGTTGTTCATCACCTCGATGAACAAAAATTCCACCAAGGAAGAAAAAGCCAAAGTGGTCAACCAGACCGTCAAGTTTGGCGAAATGTTCGCCAGCCTGGAAAAGGTCAAGAAAGGCGATGTGGTCACGCTGGACTGGATTCCAGACAAAGGCACCGTCAGCACGCTCAACGGGAAAACCATTGGCGAAACCCTGCCCGACATTGCCTTCTACAACGCTGTGCTGCGCATCTGGCTGGGCGACAATCCCGTGCAAAACGACGTCAAGCGCGCACTGCTGGGCGAAAAATAAGGCCAGCTGTCCGCATCTGCCAAGGGCGCCCTGCAGGGCGCTTTTTTATGCGCTCAAGGCCTTGAGCACGCCACCACCCACGGCCTGCACGCTGACCAGCCATTGTTCAAACTGCTGCGCCTGACGCTTGATTTGGTAATCCACCTCAGCGTATTGCTGCTCAATCAATTCCACCATGCGCGAATCGAGGCTGGGCTCGGGCAGCGACAGGTAGGCCTCGGACTCGCTGCCATCGGTATGCACCTGCGCCCCTGCATTGCGCACAATGCGCAGCATGGCGGTATTTTGTGTCAGCGCATGGATGTACACCGTGCGCACACCCGCATTGCGCGCATGCATCACGGCACGGTCAAACAGGCGTGCGCCGTAGCCACGCCCCCGCGCAGAAGGCGCAACCGAAACGCCGAATTCGGCACTGTGCTCCATCCCCGGCATAGGCATGTACGCCAGATGCGCCATGGCGATGATGTCCAGGCGCCGGTTGTAGATGGCGTAGATATCATCGCGCTCAAAATCCAGCTGATCCACGTAGCGGCGCACCTGCTCGTCGCTGGCAGCGTAACCAAAGCGCAGGTAGCGATCTTGCGGCTCCAGCGCCAGCAAATGCGCGGCGATGCGCTCACGGCTGCTGGGCGCCAGGGAGCGAATGGGCACCATGAGGTAATTGGTTGGCGCTGCCGTGGGGCTTGCCACCCCCTCGGTTGCCGGGCCACCCAATGCGGCTTCAAGCCATGCGTCGTGTTGGGTCATGGTGCCAATATAAGGGTTTTCCCGAATATGGCAAGTCCTCTTTGTTGCGATGCAGCAATACTACGTATTCGGGCAGGGCAACGCTGGCGCCCCTTACACCGGCACGGCGGTGGTGGTTTTGACGCGGTCCAGCACGAAACTGGTTTTGCAGTCCTGTACGCTGGGGTGCTTAAGCAAGGTATCCATGATGAAACGGCTGTAGTGCGCCATATCGGCCACCACCACCCGCAGCAAATAGTCCATTTCACCCGTGAGGGACGCGCATTCCACCACCTCCGGCCAAGTCTGCACGCTGGCCCGGAACACGTCCATGGGATTGCGTTTGTGCGTCTCGGTGAGCTTTTCCAGCCGCACATTGAGGTAGGCGGTCAAACCCAAACCCACGGCCTCGGGGCGCACCAAGGCCACGTAGCGGTCGATGACGCCGCTTTCTTCCAGCCGCTTGACGCGGCGCAGCACCGCGCTGGGCGAAAGCCCCACCTGCTCACCAATGACCTCGTAGGTCTCGCGCCCATTTTCTTGGAGACGGCGCAAAATCGCGCGGTCGAGCTTGTCCAGTGCGTCAGTGGCATTCATGGCGCAAATTCTAAGTGCCGCCGGCCTTTTTTGCAGCGCATACGCGCTTACCTTGCCGCTCCCCTGGCCTGGATTTCGGCTTCCAGGGCATCGATGAATGTCGCCGCGACATCACAGCCTGTTTGCTGTTGTATCTCTTGAAAGCAGGTGGGGCTGGTGACATTGATTTCAGTGACGTAGTCGCCAATTACGTCCAAGCCCACCAGCAACAAGCCCCGCGCATGCAAAACGGAGCCAATCGCCTGGGCGATATCCCTATCGCGCGCCGACAAGGCCTGCGCCACCCCCTTACCCCCCGCGGCCAAATTGCCACGCACCTCATCGCCCTGGGGAATGCGTGCCAAACAGTAAGGCACAGGCTGGCCCGCGATGATGAGGATGCGCTTGTCGCCCTGGGTAATTTCAGGAATGAATTTTTGCACCATCACACTTTGCATCCCTCCCCGGTTCAGGGTTTCGGTGATGCTGCCCAAATTGAGCCCATTGGCACCGACGCGGAAAATGCCCATGCCGCCCATGCCGTCGAGGGGTTTCAAGATAATGTCCCGGTGTTCTGCATGGAAGCGCTGGATGTCGCGCGCGTCGCGCGTCACCAAGGTAGGCCCAATGAACTGCGCAAACTCCATGATGGCCAGTTTTTCGGGGTGGTCGCGCAGGGCTCGCGGCCGGTTGAACACCCGCGCACCTTCGCGCTCTGCTTGCTCCAGCAGGTGCGTGGCGTAAAAGTACTCGCTGTCAAAGGGCGGGTCTTTGCGCATCAGCACCGCATCAAACTCGGCCAGCACCCGTTCGCGTTCCTGCTGCACCACAAACCACGCGTCGGCCTGGCCGGTGAGTGCAATGTCGCGCACCCTGGCCCGCACGGGGGAGCCCTGCTCCCACACCACGTCCTGGGGCAAACACGCACTGATGGCATGCCCACGCGCCTGGGCCTCACGCATCATCGCAAACGTGGTGTCTTTATAGGTTTTGAACGACTCCAAAGGGTCGGCAATGAACAGCAATTGCATGGTGGACTTTCGTAAATGCGGCAGCAGGTCAAGGCGCGCGTACCGCCGGGCGCCGCGCAAATTCTTGGGTCAACAAGGCCAGGCTCCCGGCCAGCACCCCCCAAAATGCCGACCCCACCCCGGCAATCACCACACCGCTGAGCGTGACCAAAAACGTGATCAACGCCGCCTCGCGGTGGGCATCTTCGCGCAATGCGGCATGCAAGCCATTGCCGATGGTACTGAGCAAAGCCAACCCGGCAATCGCCACGACCAGCTCTTTGGGAAATGCGGTCAACAACCCGGTCACCACCGCACCAAAAATACCGATGAGCACGTACAGCGCGCCACAAGCTACAGCCGCTGTGTAGCGCCGGCGCGGGTCTTCATGCGCTTCGGGGCCCATGCAGATGGCGGCAGTAATGGCGCTGAAATTCAAGGCAAAAGCGCCAAACGGCGCCAGCACCAAGGTGGCCAGCCCCGTCAGGGTAATGAGCCGTGAAACAGGCATGTCGTACCCTGTGGCCCGCATCACGGCCACGCCAGGCAGGTTTTGCGATGCCATGGTGACCACGAACAGCGGTAGCGCCAAACTCACCACCGCACTCCAGGTGAATTGCGGCATCACAAATTGTGGCCGGGCCAATTCAAACGCCACAGCCGACCACGCCATCTGCCCACGCAGCGCAGCATAGGCAATCGCCACGGCCAGCGTCAGCACCACGGCGTAGCGCGGAAAAAACCGCCGGGCAGCCAAGTAACTGCCCAACATGGTGAGCACCAAGGGCAGCGCCGTTTGCGCCGCCGCAAAGGCTTCAATGCCAAACCGTGCCAGCACCCCCGCCAACAAAGCAGAGGCAATCTCCATGGGAATGCGGTTCATCACCCGCTCAAACCAGCCCGTCACCCCTGCCAGGGTGATGAGCGCCGCACAGACCACAAAGGCCCCCACCGCCTCGGCCATGCTGAAACCGCCCACCAGGCCTGCTGTCGCCAGCACCGCGGCCCCGGGTGTAGACCAGGCGACCATCACCGGCTTGCGCAGCCACAGTGAAGGGATCGCCGAACACAGCCCCATACCGATACCCAGGGCCCACATCCACGACGTGATCTGCCCTGGCGTAGCGTGGAACGCCTGCGCCGCCTGGAAAACGATGGCGACCGAACTGGTGAACCCCACCAGCACGGCGACAAAACCCGCCGTCACTGCCGACAGGCTGGTGTCTTTGAAAAATTGCATGGGGCATTCTCGCACCATGTGCGGTTGCCAGCGTGGTCGGCGCACTGGTTGTCGGCAGGGGGGAAAACGAGAAATTCTGGACGAAAAAAAACCAACCAGAAGCGGTTGGTTTTTTGGTAGTTGGTGGCCTGGGACGGAATCGAACCGCCGACACAAGGATTTTCAATCCTCTGCTCTACCGACTGAGCTACCGGGCCAGAGCCTCGCATTATAGCCAATAAAACAGGCCTCTTGCAAAAAGGCCCGATTAATTTCTTTTGCCCCGCGCCAAATCCACGCCCAGCTGGCGCAACTTGCGGTACAGGTGGGTGCGCTCCAGGCCCGTCTTTTCAGCCACACGGGTCATGGAACCACCTTCGCGGGCCAAGTGGAATTCGAAATAGGCTTTTTCAAAACCATCTCGGGCCTCGCGCAAGGGGCGATCCAGATCAAACCCCTGGTGCGCGTGCGGGCCGGGGTCCACTTCCATCGCCACGGGCAAGGCCTGCACATTTTGACCGGCGCCGTCTGGCTGGGTCGCTGGCGTTGCCGTGGTGCCAGGCCGTGTGGCCTGGCGTGCCAAGCCTTGCTCCACCGCCTTGAGCAGTTTTTGCAAAGTGATGGGTTTTTCCAGGAATGCGAACGCACCAATGCGCGTGGCATCCACCGCCGTATCGATGGTGGCGTGGCCGCTCATCATGATGACGGGCATGGTCAATAGCCCCCCGGCGGCCCATTCTTTGAGCAAGGTGACGCCGTCGGTATCGGGCATCCAAATATCGAGCAGCACCAGGTCGTAAGCGCTGCTGCCGCGCGCCGCACGGGCCTGGGTTGCGTTTTCCGCCAAGTCCACGCTGTGGCCTTCGTCGTTGAGGATCTCTGACAGAAGATCCCGAATCCCGAGCTCATCGTCGACCACGAGTATGTTTGCCATGTAGGAACGCCTTACGTCTGCCTTGCTGTTTGTTGTCAAGAAGCAACTGATTGCTCAGGTGCGAATGATAACGACACTTGGGCCCCCCGCACTACCCCTTCCTCCTGTCGATTGAGTAACTCTATGCGTGCGCCGTGCTCGTCTGCGATTTTTTTGACCACGGCCAAGCCCAAGCCGGTTCCTCGGGCCTTGGTGGTGACATAGGGCTCAAAAGCCCTTTGAAGAATGTGCGCAGGGAAGCCGCTGCCATGGTCCGCCACCAACAGGCGCACGCGGCGCGTGGCCTCGTTCCACTGCGTGCTGATACACACCGGGGGAAATTGCCCTTCCCCGTTGGCTGCACCCGTTTGTTCCGTGGCATCCTGGGCGTTTTGCAGCAGGTTGTGCACCACTTGCCGCAGTTGCTGCGCATCGCCCAAAATGCGCGGGCACTGCGGATCGAGCTGCGCGCGCACCGCCACCACGGCGCGTTCGGACTCGTACAAATGCAGGATATCCACGATCAGAGCGTTCAGATCCACGGGCTGAAGCTCCGCTGCGGGCAAACGCGCGTAGTCTCTGAACTCATTGACCAGGCGCTTCATGGCGTCCACCTGCTCCACAATGGTCTTGACCGATTTGGACAGCACCGCCTGCTCTGGTGCCTGCAGCTTGCCTTGCAGCTTCATCTCCAGCCGCTCGGCCGACAGTTGGATGGGCGTGAGTGGGTTTTTGATCTCGTGCGCCAGCCGCCGGGCCACCTCGCCCCACGCCTGGGCGCGTTGGGCAGAGACGATTTCGGTGATGTCATCAAACACCAATAAGCGCGCCCGGTCGGGCAGTTCAGCCCCCCGCGCCACCAGGCTGATGGCATGCTGGGGAATGCCCCCCTGAGTGGCCTTGGCATCGGCTGCCGCCAGCTCAAAAGCCTGCTGCCAGTGGTCTGCCCCCTGGGGGTTGCGATGTTGCAAAAAAGCATCGAATTGCTTTTGCACGTCCTGCGAGAAAGCTTGCAGGCCGGGCACGTCGGCCAGGTTTTTGCCTTCATAGGTGGCCATGGGCACCCGCAGAATGCGCTCTGCCCCGGGATTGGTCGATTGGATGGTGCCTGCACTGTCCAGCACCATGACCCCCGCAGTCAAATTATCCAGAATGGTTTGCAGGCCCTCCCGCGCAGCGCTCAGGTCTGCCATGCTGCGCTCCGCTTCGCTGCGGGCATCCGAAAGCTGCTGCGTCATGGAGGCAAACGAGCGCGTAAGCCCACCCAATTCATCCTTGCCTTGCAAAATGGCCTTGGGGCTGAGGTTGCCTGCGGCCACCTCGCGCACGCCTTCGGCCAGCACCAGCAGGGGGCGAGCCAACTGGTTGCCCAACAGCACCGCCAGCAGCACGGCGCCAAAAACGGCCAGAAACAAACTCAGCGTCAGGGTGCCGATGTACATGCGGCGCAAGCCTCCCCGGGCCAGCGCACGCTCCTGGTACTCCCGGTTGGCCTCCTGCACAGCCACGGCGTTGGCGACCAGTACATCGGGCAACGGTACCGTGGCCTGCAAATACCGTGACTCCGTCACCAGGCCCACGCTCACACCGGCGACCAGCGCCAAAGCCGTGACGTGCACTTTGCGCAGCACCTCGGGGGAGGCGCTCTCGGGCAACTCCTCCAGTCCCTCAATCATGCCCAGCGCTTTTTGCTGGCGCACCATGCGCAAAAGCGCATTGGGCGGGCGCTCCTGGTCGATCCGGTAGCGCGATTGGCCCGCACTGGCCACCAATTGCCCGGCTGCGTTCCAGAGCATGACATCGCTGGCACCCAGTTGGTCACGGATGCGCTCCAACACCAGACCTGCCGTGGCATCGGGCGTTTGGGACAGCGCCCCGCCCAGGCTGCGCAGCCGTGCGGCCGTCTCGCTGGCCTGCATTTCCAGTGTGGAACTGGCCAGGCTGACGCCGGCAGACAAAGCCCCTTCCACCTGCACGTCAAACCAGCTTTCGATGGACCGGGATACAAACTGGTAGGACACAAAATAAATGAGCAAACCCGGCGCCAGGCCCACCAGGGCAAAAATGGCTGCCAGTTTGACCAGCAGACGGCTGCCAAAGCGCCCGCGCCTGAGACGCACATAGAGTCGCAGGGCCATCCAGACCAACACCGCCAATAGCAGCAAGGCCACCGCCACGTTCAAGCCAAAAAGCCAGGCGTAGTTGCGCTCGTACAGCACCCGGTTGTTGGTCGTCAGGGTGAGCAAAAAAAACAGCACCAACCCAATGGCCGTCATGGTGGCTACGCCCACCCCCAGGATCCAACGCACTGCCGATGGGCCGCGCTGCGCGCTGTGCGTATTGCTCATGGGGCTGCCTCCGCAACCCAGCGCTGGCTGCGCGAGAACGACAGATTCCAGCCCGAACGGCCCAAGGCGCCGATTTGCAAAGGGCGGGGCAGTTGTGAGAGGTCGAGGCGAAAACGCAGTTGCAACTGGTAGGCCGTACCCGTTTCGACGGCAGACGCAGGGGCAATCTTCCAACGGCTGATGCGCTGCATGGCGGCCAGCACCTCGGGGAGATCTTCAAAATTCTGCCCCACCATGACCCCCAGCCCACTGGGGTCGAAAGGCTCAGATGAGACATTGAGCCGCCAGCGGCGTGTCAATGGCTGGTAGCTCAATCGCAGGTACCGTTCTGCCTTGGCAATGCGCTGGTCGGACCAATACCAGCGGCTGCGCGTGACTTCTGCCTCGGTCACAAAATACATGGGGATGCCTTTGCGCAAGGCGTCCTCGGCCAGGGCTGGGAGATCAAACGCCAGCACGGCGTGCAAGGACAGGCTGTCTTCATCGCGCTCCAGGCGCATCTCCTGCACCTCTCCAGCGGTGGCTGCATGCGCCGGCCCACCCAGTCCCACCAGCCCCACCCACAGCAACAAGACCAGGCACAGGGCCAAGCCACGCCCCAGCTGACGGCGCAAGAGCGCCCACCCGGCCCTGTCAGGCGGCATGCTTTTCGAGCAGTGCGTAGAAAAAACCGTCGTGTTCACCCAGCCCATTGTCCAAGACGCCATTTCCCTTGGGGGCAGAACCGGGCAACAAATGGCCCGGAGACGGCATCCAGCGGGCGTCAGTGTTGTACGCAAGAAACGCTTTGATCTGGTCGCTACCTTCGGCCTTGAAGACCGAGCAAGTGCAATACAGCAGTCGCCCACCCGGTCGCACCAAGGGCCACAAGGCCCGCAGCAGCTGTGCCTGGGTGCGGGCGAGCTGCTCTACATCGGACGCCCTGCGCAGCCAGGGCACGTCCGGGTGGCGCCGCACAATGCCCGAGGCCGTGCAGGGCGCGTCCAGCAAGATGCCGTCAAACAGCGCGCCGCCACAGTGCTGCACCCACCAGTCTTCGGGCTTGCCTGCATCGGCCACCAGAACCTGCGCCGACAAACCCAGACGCTCCAGCGTGCCGTGGATACGTTGGCAGCGCTGGGCATCCACCTCCAGGGCCGTCACCTGCAGTTGCCCCCCTGCACCCGCCATCTCCAGCAAGTGGGCCGTTTTGCCGCCCGGCGCAGCGCAAGCATCGAGGATGCGCAAGGGCTGCTGCAAATCCCAACCTTGCAGCAGCAAAGGGGCGGCCAGCTGCGCGCCCGCATCCTGCACCGATGCCCAGCCCCGATCAAACCCTGGCAAAGCCTGCACAGGCAAGGCGCGCTGCAGCACCAAGCCACATTCACCCACCTTGTTCGCTACCACACTGATAGCATGCAGCGCGCTCTGGTATTGCGCTACAGTGCATTTTTGCTGATTAACCCGCAGCACCATGGGCGCCTGGATCCGGTTGGCTTGCAAAATACCCTGCCACTGTGCGGGGTGGTCTTGGCGCACGCGCTGCACCCACCACGAAGGATGGTTCCAGCGCGCCTGTTCATCCTGCAAGGCCGCAGCAGCCAAGGATTCGTGCTCACGCAAAAAACGCCGCAAGCAGGCGTTGATGAAACCGGCTTGCGCCAACGTGGCCTTTTGGTTTTTGGCCGCCTGAACGGCTTGGTTCACCAGGGTATGGGGCTCATAGCTGGCACTGGCCCCAGGCGCCAGCAAGGCCAGGGCCGTGCACAACAGGGCATCGGTGGCAGCGGCCGGGGCGCGCGGCGCCAATTGCTGGCGCACCGCCTGGGCCCAGCCCCAATGGCGCAGCACGTCAAAAAACACCGCCTGCACCGCCGGGCGCAAGGGGGTTGGCACGGTATCGAGTGCGGCTGTCCCTGAGCGGCCACCGCGCACTGCTTGCACGCAGGCCGCAGCAGACACCAGCACTTGCGCCAAGGCCGGGGCGCGCTGGCCGGGGTCGCTGGCCTTGGGGTGGGTCAATGGCTTGGCCTGGGGGCTTGTCTGGCGGTTCATCCGCATCCTTTCCCAACAAAAACGCCCCCGGCCTGCCTGTCACCAGGCAGAGCGGGAGCGCAGGGCTTACGGCCGTGCGTCAGTCAGCCGATGCAGCGCCCGATGCAGCCTGGTCCACAGCGGCTTCGGTGTCGCTGCCCTGCTCGGCGGCTGCCAGTTCAGCCGCTTCGGCTTCGGCGATGGCGCGGCGCTCGGCCTCGTCCATGGCGTCCTTGGCCTTGCGCGCCTGGTGGTAGGCCAGGCCCGTACCGGCAGGGATCAAACGGCCCACGATCACGTTTTCCTTCAGGCCACGCAGCTCGTCGCGCTTGCCCATGATGGCCGCCTCGGTCAGCACGCGCGTGGT
>CAZRFF010000018.1:0-15284 GCA_964599265.1 uncultured Simplicispira sp.
AACAGCACCATGGCCAGGTAGCCAAAAAACCCCGCTACCGCACTGATGCGAGCGTTGCTGGTGGGGTCGAAAAATGAAGCAAAGTTCAGGCCCATTTGCAGGCCAATCACTTCGCCCGCCATCTCCACAGCCGCCATCACCAAGCGCACGGCAAAGCCGATGGAAATGCCTACCGCCACCTGCTGCGCGACGGCGCCCAGGGCCTCACGGCCATTGACCGACACCACGGGCTGGTCGTGCAACACCGCCTGGGCACACAAGGCCACAAAAAACGCCAGGCCAATGCGCGCCCTGGTGGGTATGGCACGCATGGAGAACACAGGGGCCACCGAAAAAATGGCCAATACACGCAGAAACGGCCACAAAATGGGCGACAGCCACGCCACCACCTGCGACTCGGAAAAGGTGATCACAGCCTGCCCTGTGCCTTTTCAGCCAACGACGGTGGGAATGGACTCTATGGTGCGCCGAATGAAGTCCACCAGCGTGGAGATCATCCACGGCCCGATCAAGGCAAACACCGCGACAGCCGCTACCAGCTTAGGGACGAAGGCCAGCGTCGCTTCGTGGATTTGGGTGACGGCCTGGAAAATACTCACGACCAAGCCCACCGCCATGACTGCGCCAAGCACGGGCATACCCACCATCAAAAGCAGCGCAAGGGCATCGCTGCCAATGGAAAGCACCATTTGAGAAGTCATGGGGCAACTCCTATGTCACAAAACTGGCGGCCAGTGAGCCGATGAGCAGGTTCCATCCATCGGCCAGCACAAACAGCATGAGCTTGAACGGGAGCGCCACCAGCACCGGCGAAAGCATCATCATGCCCAGCGACATCAGGATGCTGGACACCACCATATCGATCACCAGAAAGGGAATGAAGATCAAAAAACCAATTTGAAAGGCCGACTTCAGCTCGCTGGTCACAAAAGCCGGAATCACGACACGCATGGGTGCGGTCTCGGCCGTCACCGCCGGATCCAGCTTGGCCAGCCGGGCGAACAAGGCAAAGTCGGACTGGCGGGTTTGCTTGAGCATGAAGCCGCGCATGGGCGCCTCAGCCCGCTCCACAGCCTGCTCGAAACTGATGCTGTCTTTGGTGTAGGGCAGGTAGGCGTCTTGGTAGACCTTGTCCAGCGTGGGGCCCATCACAAAAAAAGTCAAAAACAAGGACAGGCCCACAATGACCTGGTTGGGCGGAGCCGACTGCGTCCCCAAGGCCTGCCGCAGCAAGGACAGCACGATGACGATGCGGGTAAAGCCCGTCATCATCAGCAAAATGGCAGGCAGGAAAGACAGTGCCGTAAAAAAAAGCAGCGTCTGGATGGGCACGGAGAAACTCGTGCCGTTACTGCCCGAACCGACCAGCACCGGCAGGCTGCCTCCCGCCTGCGCCCATGCCGCTCCAGGCAAAAGCCATGCGGCCAGCACCAGTGCCAGCCCCCCACCCGCCGCAAACCAGGGTTTACGCGCCATGGCGGGTGTCCGGCAAACGTGCTGGCTCGGCCGTTGCGCCCGCTTCTTGGCGCAGGGTTTGGGCAAAATCGGGCGCCCGTGGAGCGGCATGGCCTGCGGGCAGGGTGTGCAGGCAGGTGATTTGCTGTGCCGTCACCCCCAGAACCAGCCAGGTGCGGGCATGGTCAGGCCCCACCTCCACGGTCACCACGCGCTGCTGCGGCCCCACAGAAACGGCAGACACCACTTTGGAGCCCACCGCCTGCGCAGCGCCGCCCACGGCCTGGCGCTGCTGAATACGCCGCACCAGCCAGGGCAAGGCGGCCATGCCCACCATGAAAAGAACAACGACGGTGAGTGTTTGCGCCATAGATGCATCAGCCACGGCTGAGCCTGCGCAAACGTTCGGAAGGGGTCACCACGTCGGTCAGGCGGATACCAAATTTGTCGTTCACCACCACAACCTCTCCCTGGGCGATGAGGTAACCATTGACCAACACATCCATGGGCTCACCGGCCAGGGCGTCGAGTTCCACCACGGAGCCCTGCGCCAGCTGCAGGATGTATTTGATGGGCACCTTGGTGCGTCCCAACTCCACCGACAGCTGCACTGGAATGTCCAGCACCATATTGATATCCTGGTGCGGTGCATCGTTGCTCGCCCCAGAAAAAGGCATTGCGGCATTCCCGGACAAGGGGCCGCCCTGGTCGCTGGTGTTGGGCGCGTCGGTGCTTTTTTGCTCTTCCAGGGCCTCGGCCCAATCGGCAAACGGGTCGTCCGCGGCTTCGCCGGGCTTGTTGTCCGGGTTTTCTTCATTGGACATTTTTTTCTCCCAACCAGCCCGCATCGCTGGTGCGCAGGCTCTCTTCAATGCGGATGGCGTACTTGGAATTGTGGGTGCCGTACTGGCAACTGAACAAAGGCACGCCGCCTACCGATGCCTGGATGCGCGGCAAACGATCCAGCTCAATAAAATCCCCCGGCTTCATGGCCAGGAGCTGCTCCACCGTGGTATCTGCCTTGGCCAGTTCTGCGACCAAGGTCACGTCGGCAGCTTGTATCTCACGCGAGAGCACGCGCACCCAGCGCCTATCCACCTCGATGGAATCGCCCTGGGTGGATGAATACAACACGTCCCGGATAGGCTCCAGCGAGGCGTAGGGCATGCAGATGTGAATAGAGCCCGAGAGGTCGCCAATTTCCAGTTGGAACGCCGTGGAAACCACGATTTCGCTGGGGGTGGCGATGTTGGCAAACTGCGGCTGCATCTCCGAACGCTGGTAATCTAATTCCAGCGGGTAAATGCCGTGCCAGGCTTTTTTGTACTCGCCGGTGATGACATCCACCAGGCGGTTGATGACACGCTGCTCGGTGTGCGAAAAATCCCGCCCCTCGATGCGCGTCTGGAATTTACCCACCCCGCCATACAGGGTGTCGATCACGCCAAAGACCAAAGAGGGCTCGCACACGATCAACCCGCTGCCACGCAAGGGACGGATGGCAACGATGTTGAAATTGGTGGGCACCGCCAGCTCGCGCAAAAAGGCGCTGTAGCGCTGCACAGACACCGCACCCACCGAAATCTCGGGGCTGCGGCGGATGAAGTTGAACAGGCCAATACGGAAATTGCGCGCAAACCGTTCGTTGACGATCTCCATGGTCGGCATGCGGCCACGGACGATGCGCTCCTGGCTGGAAATATCGTAAACACGGATGCCATCCGCGCTTTCGACCTCCTTCTCGGTTTTCTGGCTCTCGCCCGTTACCCCTTCCAGCAGGGCATCAACTTCTTCCTGGGAGAGAAATGATTCGCTCATGGCCGATTCCCCTTCCCCTCACTGGATGATGAAACTGGAGAACAACACCCCCTGCACCGGGTTGGCCGGCGTCTTGCGCCGTGGGGTATCTTCCTCCTCGTCTTCGGAGTCCTTGGAGTTAGCTTTGGCCGCAGGGACGTCGTAGCCCAAAGGGCGCGAAACTTCACGCCAAATATCCTTGGCCAATTTTTCCTTGCCTTCGCGCGTCAGCAGCTCGTCGGCCGTGCGCTGCGAGGCCAGTATCAACACCGCATTGCGGATGGTCGGCATGTGCTGTTTGATTTGTTCCGAGGTCTTGGCATCGGCCACCTTGATGGTGATGCCGAGCTGCGCAAAACGCTCGCCACCGTTGTCAGCCAAGTTCACGACCAGCATGTCCATGGGCAAAAACACCGGGGGGGTCGTGGGCTCGGCGACTTTGGCTGGCGCATCTTCGCCGTCTGCGGCGTGGGACTTGCTTTTCAAAAAGAAGAAGGCCCCGCCGCCTGCAACCACCAACAGCGCCACCACGGCACCAATGATGATGAACATCTTTTTGCTTTTGGCGGGTTTTTTGGCGGTATCGGCTTCGGAGGACACGGTGTTTTCCTAACAGTGGGGCATAGGGCCGCGGCGCCCTGGCCCCGGGGGGATTACGCCACGCATGCCACCCATTATTGGGTGCTTGCGCGCCGATGATAGCCAGAATAAAACCGGAAAAGACGCAGCTATTTGCCGTCCAGGCACTGCCCAGGCGGTCATCCATGCATCAGGCATATAAATCCACCGCCCTGTCGGTCAGCACGCGAATGCCCGTGCGCACGGCCGCCACAGATTCCTTGGCCATGCCATCGGCGCCCTGCCCAGTGCCGGCCCGCCCTTGCTCCGGGGAGTCTCCGCCGCTCCCCTGGCGCTGGGGCGACGAGCCTACCGACATACCTGCCAACTCCAGACCGTGCTGCTGCAGAAGCGCACGCAATTGATCCATGCCTGCATCCAGCAGGTCGCGGGTTTGCGCATGGTCACTCACAAAGCTCACATGCGCCTGGTTGCCTTGCAAATCGACGCTCACATCCACGGGCACGCCCTCATGGGTCACCGTCACATCGGCTTTTTGCAGGTTTTGGTGCACCCACATTTCCACTTCGTCGGCCATGGTGGCCTCAAAGCTGGCCAATGCGCCTTCTGCGGAGGTTTCCGTGGCAGGGAGTGAAGCGCCATCCACCCCAGACGCACCACCCCACGCCTGGCCCGGCTGATCGCTGGGTGCGCCGCCCTCCTGGTGGCGTGTTCCTTGCGCATGGGCGAAGGTGGTGTTGACCGCAGCCACTTCGCTACCGCCCACTGCCAGCGCCGTGGGAGCGCTGCCTTGCACCATGGCCGATCCCATACCCCACTCAGCGGTTCGCTGCAGGGAAGCCGTAGCCTGTGCTGCAAGCTGAACGGTATGGGGCGCACTGGACTGCCCCGCATCACCGACCGCCAAAGACCGCAGCAACGCATTGCGCCCAGGTTGGCCCGCATCGGCCACCACCCCCAACCCCGCACCCCAGCGCCCGCCCATCCCGGCCTTGCGAGCGGTAGCGCCTGTTTTGGCGCCGGTTCCTTCCGTATCGGCAGTGGCGTACTTGCCATCGCCCGCCAAACCGTCCATGCGCGCTGTCTGCGCCAACAGGCCATTGGTCAAATGTTCGGATAAAGTCCCGACTGGCCCCGGGCGCAGTGCGCCGGGCAGCAGGGGTATTTCACCCGCATCCGAGACGGTTTTACGGGCGGCCACCAACAAATTGGCCGCACCAGTTTGATCGGCCGCTTCGGAACCCGTCAACATGGGAGCACCACTCCCTTGTTGCGTCCATTGCCCCGCCTGTAAAAGCATCTGGCTGCCGTCCGGCCCAGATTCCGGGCCAGCCAAGGGCAAGGCTGTATCTTGCACCGCCACCCCATCACCCTCTGAGCCTGTTGGGAAAAAAGCCTCTCCGCCCCCATCCAGCGCCGCCAGCAAAAAACCGAACCCCGCCGCCTGTGCATTGGGATCGGTGTCACCAGCGGCCGCTGCAGCGCCTCCTGGCTTGCTGCGGGTCGTCTGGGGCCCGTGCGATGGAGAATGGGACGGGCTTTGGATGCGTGTCTGTTCCATGGATTTTCTCCTTGGCCTTCTAGTGGCCCTGGTGGGTTCGCAGGTGCTGCAAGGCGGCACGTTCGTCGGTTTGTTTTTGCTCGCGCCGCGCCTGGGCCTGCAGGGCCTCGTGGCGGCGCTTGTCCAGCAATTTTTGCAAGCTGGCCAGGCGCACTTCAGCATTCACCAATTGCTGCTGCACTGCGGCCACCCGGACAGCCTGGTCGTCCACCACGTTCACCTGCAACCCGGCTGCATGCTGCAGGCGGCCCATGAACTGGTAGTGGTGGAACAACACCTCGGGGGTACGGATGGTCTCACCACGCATACCCCAGCGGTTGTCGGTTTCCTGCGCGTAGTTTTGCAGTACCTGCAACTGGTCTTGTGCAGCTTGCTGGGCACTGCGCGCATCTTGCAGCGCACGGCGCGCGTCGTCCCGCTGGCGTGTGGCCAGCTCTACGGCAACGGTGAGGGCATGGTGCGCAGACATTGCCTTGCCTGTTCTCAGCTTTGCAGCACGCCTGCCATGGCATGCACGCTGTCTTCAAACGGCGCGGCTTCAAACATGCCCTGCTGCAAAAATGCCTGCATGGCTGGCTGCAGGCGGATGGCCTCGTCCAACTGGGGGTCGGAGCCGGCCAGGTAAGCACCCACCTGCACCAGGTCGCGGCTTTTTTGGTAGCGCGAATACATGGCACGAAACAAGCGCGCCACCTCAAAATGGTCGCGCGACACCACGTTGTGCATCACGCGCGAGGCCGATTGCTCAATATCGATGGCCGGAAAATGCCCCGTCTCGGCCAGTGCCCGGGACAAAACGATGTGGCCGTCCAGAATGGCGCGTGCTGCATCGGCAATGGGATCTTGCTGGTCATCGCCCTCGGACAATACGGTGTAGAACGCCGTGATGGAGCCCACGCCGTGGAGACCGTTACCGCTGCGCTCTACCAACTGGGGCAGCTTGGCAAAGCACGATGGCGGGTAGCCCTTGGTGGCGGGTGGTTCGCCAATGGCCAGGGCGATTTCGCGCTGCGCCATGGCGTAGCGGGTGAGCGAATCCATGAGCAAGAGCACATGCTTGCCCTTGTCCCGAAAATGCTCGGCAACGGCCGTGGCGTAGGCCGCACCCTGCATGCGCAGGAGTGGCGGCGCATCGGCCGGTGCGGCCACCACCACGGCGCGGCCCCGGTCTTGCGCGCCCAGAATGTCTTCCACAAATTCCTTGACTTCGCGGCCACGCTCGCCAATCAGGCCCACCACGATCACATCGGCCTGGGTATAACGCGCCATCATGCCCAGGAGCACGCTCTTGCCCACCCCTGAACCGGCAAACAAGCCCAGGCGCTGCCCCCGCCCTACGGTGAGCAAGGCATTGATGCTGCGAACGCCGGTATCGAGCGGCTCACGCACGGGGTCGCGGTCCATGGCGTTGATCTGGCCGCGGTGGATGGGCTCGGCGGTCACGTCCTGCAAGGGACCGGCATGGTCTAACGGCATCCCCTGGGCATCGACCACCCGGCCCAGCAGGCCATCGCCCAAGGGCACGCGCAAAGCCCCTACCCGATTGACGGGCGGTATGGGCTCGCCCAGGTGCGGCACGGGCACATAGGGAGCCGCCGGCACCACCGTGGCGCCGCTGGAGAGGCCATGGATGTCGCCCGCAGGCATTAAAAACGCTTTTTCACCCGAGAAGCCCACCACCTCAGCCAGCACGGGGGCCTTGCCTGGCATGTGCACCAGGCACTGCGAGCCCACTGGCACGCGAATACCTACGGCCTCCAGCACCAGCCCCGTCAGGCGCGTGAGCGTACCGCGCAGCTCCAACCCGGCATCGTCGGCCACGCGGACGCGGGCACCACGCAAAAATTCGGGCCAGAGGGTGGCAGCTTCAGCGTGCGGGTTCATCGCCTTGCTCCTCCAAAGGGATGTCCAGGCCCAGCGGTGCGATGGCCCGCTGCCAACGCTTTTCCAGGCTGCCATCTATCACCATGCCCGCCTGCTCCACCAGGCATCCGCCCAGCGGCACATTGGCATCGGCCAGCCATTTAACCGATGGGGCAAAAGGTTCTTGCTGCAAGGCGGACTCCAGCAAAGCGTGGTCTTGCGGATTCAACCGCACGGCCGCCACGGTGCTGTCGGTGGACAGCATGCCCAGGGCTTCGCGCACCACGGGGATCAAGGCCTGGGGCTGGGCCTGCAGTTCCTGGCGCAGCACCTGGCGGGCAATGCCGCAGGCCAGTTCCAGCACTTCTTGTGCTGCACCCTGGCGCAAAGGCTCCCATTGCTCTTGCATGCCGCGCACGATGGCATCCAGGCGCCCGGCCGCCTCACGGCCTTGCTGGGCCACGTAGTCGTCCATGCGCTGTTGCCACTCCAGATTGGCTTGGGTGCGGCCATGCTCCTCGCCCTGCGCAAAGGCGACGGCACGCGCTTGCGCCAGGGCCTGCTGGTGTTCTGCCTCGATTTGCTCTGGCGTGGGGAGCGGGGGCAGGTCTTCAACCGCCTCGGGGGTTTCCGCCGATTCGTCCATCGCGCCAAATTTCCACTGCGTCACCTCCCCCACTTCTTCCTTGGGGATGAAGCGCGTGTACACCCGGCTGCTTTTAGACGAATGCGTCGTCACCACCGCCTCCAATCACAATCTGGCCCTCATCGGAAAGGCGCCGCACGGTCTTGAGGATTTCCTTCTGCTGCGCTTCGACTTCGGACAGGCGCATGGGGCCACGCGACTCCAGGTCTTCACGCATGGCTTCGGCTGCCCGCGAAGACATATTGGCCAGGAATTTTTCGCGCAGTTCTGGCACGGCGCCCTTAAGCGCCACGATGAGTGTTTCGGACGCGATTTCTTTGAGTACGGTCTGGATGGCGCGGTCGTCGAGTTTGAGCACGTCGTCGAACACAAACATCTTGTCCATGATTTTTTGCGCCAGATCGGGGTCGTAGGCGCGGATGGATTCGAGCACCGCCGTATCGACGTTGGTTCCCAGCAGGTTGATGATCTCTGCCGCTGTCTTGACCCCACCCAACGAAGCCTTGCGGATTTTGTCGCCACCCGCCAGCACCTTGAACAGCACTTCGTTCAAATCCTTGAGGGCCACAGGCTGAATACCTTCCAGCGTGGCAATGCGCAGCATGATCTCGCCACGCTGGCGTTCGGTCAGGTGCTTGAGGATGGAAGCAACATGGTCGGGATCCAAATGCACCAGGATGGCGGCAACGATTTGCGGGTGCTCGTTGCGCAGCAGTTCAGCCACCGACAGCGGGTCCATCCACTTGAGGCTTTCAATGCCCGAGACATCGCCCCCTTGCAAAATCCGGTCAATCAGCAGGCCCGCCTTGTCATCGCCCAAGGCGCGTTTGAGCACAGCGCGCACATAGTTGCTGGTGTCCGAGACCAGCAGGCTCTGTGCGGCAGCTTCGGTGGTGAACTTGGCCATCACCTCATCCACCTTTTCGCGCGAGACGGTGCGCATGCGCGCAATGGTCTCGCCGAGCTTTTGCACCTCTTTGGGCGAGAGGTGCTTGAACACTTCGGCCGCTTCCTCTTCGCCCAGCGACATGAGGAAAATTGCAGCGTTGTTCAGTCCATCTTCGTCCATGGGGGTTCCTGCACTGGCTTGTGGGGGTCAGGCTGTCTCGCCGCCAACCCAGTTTTTCACGATGTTGGCCACGGCCACGGGGTTGGAGCGGGCCAGGGAACGGGCATCCTCCAGGCGCAACTGCTCGGCCGTGGCCATGGCCTGCTCCTGTTTGGGGGCTGGCAAAGCGGGGCGGTCGGGCGTATCGCCCTCGATGGCATCGAGCTGCGCACCCGCCATGGGAATGGCTTTGGGGTTGGCCAGCGTCTTGAGCGCAGGGCGCACCAAACCCAGCAAAATGATGGCGGCAAAGAGCGCCATGCCCAGCGGCCAGGCCATGCTGCGGGCCAATTCCACGGTCTCGGGCCGTTTCCACAGCGGGGTATCGTCCACCACGGCGGCCTCTTGCTGGAAAGGCGCGTTCATGAGGTTGACCGAATCCCCGCGGTCTTTGTTGTAGCCCACTGTTTCACGCACCAAGGCAGTCATTTGCTCCATTTGCTCGGGCGTCAGCGGCTTGTGGTCTACCTTGCCCTTGGCATCGGTCACGCTCTGGTAGTTGACCACCACGGCCGCATTGACGCGCTTGACGGCCCAATTGCTACCGCGCGTCACGCGCACGGTTTTGTCCACCTCGAAATTGGTAGTGGATTCGCGTTTGATATTGCCCGCACCGATACTCTGCCCTTGTGCCTGGCCCGCCGCCTGCGGCGCGGGGTTGGCGCCATTGATGGGCGCCGTGGAGGGTGCTGGCGGCTGGTTGGAGACTGCCCCCGGCGCGCCGCCGGGCTTATCGGCCGAGGCATCACGGTTCTCCAGCACCTGCTGGCTGCGCACCGCCGCAACTTCGGGGGCTTGGTTAGGCCGGTACTGCTCTTGCGTGGAGTCGGTTTGGCTGAAATCCAATTCGGCCGTCACCTGCGCCTTGACATTGTTGCGGCCCACCACGGGCTCGAGAATATCCATGATGCGGCGCGTGTACTGCTGCTCAAGCTGTTGCACGTATTGCAATTGCTGCGCATCCACACCATTGGTGGCGCCCGGCTCCGGCGACTGCGACAGGAGCTTGCCCGTGTCGTCGAGCACGCTCACGGCCGAAGGCTGCATCTCAGGCACGCTGGAAGCAACCAAATGCACAATGCCCGCCAGTTGCGCACGGTCCAGCGTGCGGCCAGGGTACAGGCTCACCAGAATGGATGCCGAAGGCTTTTGCTGTTCACGGAAAAACCCGTTTTGCTGCGGCAGCGCCAGATGCACGCGCGCGCTTTGCACCGACGACAGTGCCTGGATGGAGCGTGTGAGCTCGCCCTCCAGCCCACGCTGGAAATTGAGCCGCTCCTGGAACTGCGTCATGCCAAAACGGCCCGACTCCATGAGCTCGAACCCCGTGACCGAGCCCTTGGGCAAGCCTTGCGACGCCAGGCGCAGGCGCACATCGTGCACCTTGTCGCCCGGCACCATGATGGCGCCGCCGCCCTCGGTGTACTTGTAGGGCACGTTCATTTGCGTGAGCTGCGCGACGATGGCCCCACCGTCTTTGTCCGACAGATTGGAAAACAGCACGCGGTAGTCTGGCTGGCGCCCCATCACCACCGCCGCAATGGCTGCCGCCACCAATAAAACCAGCCCCAAACCCAAGCGCAAACGCTGGGTGCGGTTAAGCGCATTGAGCCGCTGCATCCAGGCGGGTGCAGGAGCGGGAACGGTAGTGGGCATTTCGGCGACGGCGGACATCTTGTTTTCCAGTATGACAGCAACGGGGAACCACGCTGGTATGGCACGGATTTTCGGCCACCCCCCGCCCCCCGGCGGCCCGATAAGCCGCGCATTTGTCCATCATTTCGCCACTACGGCCCGGCGCTTGCGGCCTACCATTGCGGCAATCCCCATTGCTTTTGCACGGACACTGCCATGGATCTTCGCATTCCCAGCTCCACCACCCCGCTTGCGGGCGCAGGCTTGGCGCGCCGTGCCCAGCCCACCCCCACCGAAAACCGCACTGCGGGTTTTTCCGATGCGCTCAAGGGCGCGCTGCAATCGGTCAGCAAGGCCCAGAATGACGCCACCCGCTTGCAACGTGAAGTGCAATTGGAAAACCCCAACGTGAGCCTGGAAGAAACCATGGTCGCCATCCAGAAGGCGCAGGTAGGGTTCCAGGCCACGCTGCACGTGCGCAACCGCATGGTGCAGGCCTATACCGACATCATGAACATGCAGGTGTAAGGCGGCCCGCTCAGGCCCCAAAAACCCAAAAAAAGCCGGCCACCTTGCGGTGCCGGCTTTTTGCATGGGGCTGCGCCACCGGTGACGGGGCCCAGCCTGCGCGGCGCCACCACGCCGCCCATGCGGTCAATGCATGGTTTGCGGCTGGCCGTCGAACAGGTGCTCGAACTGGGCCAGCCAGGGTTCTGCAAGGACGCGGATTTGCGCGTCGTTGCGCAAAATGCGTTGCATGATTTGCGTTTTTTCTTTGCGCAGCTCGGGGGGCAAGTCGCCGTCTTGCGCCTTGAAGCGCAGTTCTTCGATCAGCACGGCGCAGGCGCCTTCGTAGCGCACCACACCGTCCCAATCGCTGGCGCGGGCGGCCTCCAGCATTTTGAGGCTGCTGTCTTCGATGGCTTTGTAGTAATTGATCAACATATCGGACATGGTTCAGGCCTCCGCCAGGGCAGGTTGCAGAACATCGTCGGCGGCGGGAACGGGGGTTTTGATGGCCTTCCAGCCCTGGGCAATGGGCTCCATCACACGTGCTACTTCTTGCAGCATGGTGTCGTCATTGGCTGCATTGGCCTGGATGAGGCGGCGCAGCGCAAAGGTGTAGACGGCACCCAGGTTGGCAGCCACTTCGCCGCCCTGCTCACGGTCCAGGGCGGTCATCAAGCCTTCTTCGAGAATGCGCACTGCTTTGGAGATGCTGGCACATTTGGTGGGCACATCGCCCCGGGCCAGGGCGCCACGCGCGGTGGCAACCGCACTGAGCACACCATCGAGCAGCAGGCTGACCAACTGGTGCTGGTCTATGGTGTGCATGCTGGTTTCCACATGGATGCGCTGGTAGGCATTGGCGGTGCGGTGGCTGTGTGCGCTGAACATGGTGGATGCCCTTTAATACTGACTGCTGTTTGTTTTATCGGCCACTCGTGCCCAAACTAAAGGGTCAAGGAGCCATCAACTATTGTTCTTGTTCCAGGTCGTGACCTGCTGGCCAATGTAGGCGTTCAGGGCATTAAGGCGGCTCATTTGCGTATCCAGCGCGGTGTAGCGGGCCTTGAGCAGCGCCTCGGTGCTGTCGGCGCGGGCGTTGACGCGCGCAATTTCTTGGTTGTTGCGTTCCAGCATTTTTTTCAACTGCGCATCTTTACTGGCAAAAAAACCAGCGCTATCGAGCAATTTACCTGTTGTGGCCTTGATTTTTTCGGCCACGCCGTCTTGCGTGGTGGCATTGCCGTCGGCGCCGATAAAGAGCGCCTTGACCGCATCGGGGTTCTTGAGCGCGTCACCCAGCTTGGTGCTGTCGATACTCAGGTCGCCGCCTTCAATCACGCCAATGCCGATGCTCGACAAGGTTTGGTACGGCCCTGTGCTGTTGGATAGAGACTGCACCGCATTGCGCAACTGGTTTTGCAAGGCCACCACCGACGAGTCGCCCTGCAACAAGCCGCCTTGTTTGGTAGCGCTGTCGTATTTGGTCAGATCGTTGAGCGCCTGGTTGGCGGCGTTGTAGGCCACCACAAAGTCTTCGATGTTCTTTTTGACCGCCGCATTGTCTTTGGTCACGGTGATGTCCACCGGGGCCGTGGTCACATCCACGGCCTTGAAGGTCACGCCGGCCACGACATTCTCAAAGGTGTTGGTGGCGGAGGTCACGTCGTAGATGCCGTTGATTTTGGCTGTGGCGTTGGCCGCAGCATTGGCGCCGGGGTCGGTGTTCAGGCCGTTGGACAGGCGCGAGAGGCCTGCACCATCACCCAGATCGCCATCAGCGTCGGTGACGCTAATGCGAAAACCCGCATCCTCACCCGTGGCCTTGCTGCGCAGCATCAGGCGCTGGCCGCCCGTATCGGTCAGGATGGTTGCCGTAACACCCGCATTGGCGCCGTTGATTTTGCCGGCAATATCGGCCAGCGTGTCGGTGGCGCTAACGGCCACGTCGATGGACGGGCTGGCGCCTACCGTAAAGCTGCCGCCACTCCATTTGCCGGTTTCAATTTTGAGCGAGCCTGCGCCCACAGCACCGGCTGCCGGCAGCGCATCGGAAGTAGACACCTGCGCCTTGGCCAATTGGGAGACCGTGACGCCGAACGTGGTTTCCACCGTTCCTCCAATGGCCGTCGCGGTGATGACTTTGTCGTTGGACGAACTGGCAGACACTGCGTTCCACCCCGTGACGCTGGAGAGCTTGCCCACCGCCCCTTGCAGGGTGGAGACCAGCGACTGCAGTTTGCCAAAAGTGGAGATTTTGGTCTCGGTGAGTTTGCCTTGGTAGGTCAGACCATTGGGCCGGGTGATGGCCAGTTTGACCGCGTCCACCTGGGCCTTGATCAGGCCGTTGACATCGACACTGCCGCCCAAGCCCACACCAATGGAAGAAAAACTGGCCATGATTGCCTCCTGCACTTGTCAACGCCACCTGCCACAACAGCGGCCATTATCTGCCTGCCGCCCGATTTGTGCCAGTCGATAAACGCTCTGCAAACCACCTAATTCATAGCACCGACCGCCACCCTTGCACCACAAACACGCATGCGGCGTGGGATTGCTCCCCCGCCGCACGTGCTTGCCATTCGCTGGCGTGAGGGGTGTGGTTTAGGCGCCCCTCACGCCGCTTGCGCTTAGCCGCGCAGCAGGGCCAGCACGCCTTGCGGCAGTTGGTTGGCCTGTGCCACCATGGCGGTACCGGCCTGTTGCAGGATCTGGGTCTTGGACAGGTTAGCCGTTTCTGAGGCAAAGTCGGCATCCAGAATACGACCACGCGAGGCGGACATATTCTCGGACGTGACCTGCAGGGCGGCGATCGACGTTTCGAAACGCGATTGCAGAGCACCGAGCTTGGCACGCTCACCGGCGATGTAGGACAGGGCCGAATCTACGGTTTTGAGCGAGTGCGTGGCTTTGGAGAAGTCCGTAATATCCAACTCCGAGACCTTCTTCAAATCCGAATTCAGCGTCGCTGCCGTTCCGCTCAGCGCCGTGGTTGTCGTAGATACCGCGCTGAAAGACTTGTCCGAATCCAGCGTAATATAGCCACTCACCGCCACAGCGACAGCACCCGCGTTGGTGGCCATGGATACGGCTGAGCCCATGGTTGAAGCACCACCCTTGCCATCGCCCGTCATTTTGGTGACTTCAACCGTACCAGCGTTGGCAGCTGCCGTTGTGCCGATGGCCATGGTGTTGCCTGTGGCATTGGTCAGCACAATGGCCGAGGCATCTTTGTTCAACGATGCCACCACGCCCGTCTTAGACGACTGTTCGTTAATGGCCTGCACGGCAGCGGACAAACCTTCTGCACCATCCTTTGCAGTCAGTGAGAAAGAAATGGTTTTGGGATCGGTCTTGTTCTCGGATTCGATCGTAATGGCATAGGAGCCAGCGCTACCGAACTTGATTTGCGCCTCAGTGCGCGCCGTGGCGCTGACCCCTGTGGATTGGGTTTGTTGGTTCACTGCTTGGGCGATGTCCTTGGCATGGGCATTGGAAGCCACCGCAATGTCAGCCTTACCCAGTGCGCCATTGATAGCTATCGAACCTGCGGCCACACCGTTGGTGGCATAAGCGTTTGCTGTTGTAACGGCTGCCTGGGCCGTGGTGCCGCCAGCTGTGGTGCCAGACACCTGGTTGTTGCCGTACACACTGGTGCGCAGGTTGGCGGTGGCTGCCACGATGGTTTGGTTGGCATTGGCGCCCACCTGGAATTGTTGCGTGCCAAAGCTGCCATCCAGTAGCTTGGAACCGTTGAACTCCGTAGTCTGCGCCACGCGGTCCAGTTCGGCCACCAGCTGGTTCACTTCTTGCTGCAAAGCTTGGCGATCGGACGCGCTGTTGGATGCGTTGGCTGACTGCACCGCCAGTTCACGGATGCGCTGCAGCATGTCGCCTGCGGCCTTCATCGCGCCTTCAGCGGTTTGGGCCAGCGAGATGCCGTCATTGGCATTGCGCACGGCCTGGTTCATACCGCGGATTTGGCTGGTAAAGCGCTCCGAAATGGCCATGCCCGCAGCATCGTCTTTGGCGCTGTTGATGCGCAGGCCAGAGGACAGGCGCTGGATGGAGGTGTTGAGCGAACCCTGGCTGATGCCCAGGTTGCGCTGGGCGGTGAGCGAGGCGACGTTGGT
>CAZRFF010000019.1:0-15067 GCA_964599265.1 uncultured Simplicispira sp.
CAACGCGCGCAAGGGCAAGGTGCCGGTGGTCAACATCGTCGGCGACCACGCCACCACCCACACGCAGTACGACGCGCAGTTGCAAAGCGACATCGAAACCGTGGCGCGCAATGTATCGCCCGGTTTTGTGCGTACCTCGCAAAGCACCGCAGCCCTGGCCCAGGATACCGCCGACGCCATCACCGCCGCGCGCGGCCTGCCCGGCCAGGTGGCCACGCTCATCCTGCCCGCCGATGTGTCGTGGGGCGAAGGCGGCGTGCCCTGCCAGCCGCCGCCCGCCCCGCAAGCCCCTGCGGCCGACAGCCACACCATCGACGGCATCGCCCAGGTGCTGCGCCAGGGCGGCCCCCGCTGCGCCCTGCTGCTGGGCGGCCACGCCCTGCGTGAACCTGGCCTGCTGGCGGCAGCACGCATCGCCGCACACAGCGGCGTGCGCCTGCTGGCCGAGGTCTTTCCCACCCGCATGGAACGCGGCGCCGGTCTGCCCTTTGTGGAGCGCATTGCCTACCTGGCGGAAATGGCGGGCGTACAACTGGCCGACATTGAGCACCTGGTGCTGGTCGATACCAAGGCCCCCGTGTCCTTTTTTGCCTACCCCGGCAAAAAGAGCTACCTCGTGCCTGGCACCTGCAGCGTGCACACCCTGGCCACGCCCACGCAAAATGCCGCCGCCAGCCTGGAACAACTGGCCCAGGCCCTGGGCGCGGCGCACGCCGCACCCGTGCTGCAAACCGCCCAGCGCCCCACACGCCCGCGCGGAGCACTCACGGCGCCCAAGGTCTGCAAGGCCGTGGGGCATTTGCTGCCCGAGCGCGCCATCCTCATTGACGAAGCCATCACCAGCGGCCTCATGCTGAACGTGATGACGCAAGGCTGCCCGCGCCACGACCTCATCACGCTCACGGGCGGCGCCATCGGCCAGGGGCTGCCCAATGCCGTGGGCGCTGCCATCGCCTGCCCCGACCGGCCGGTGATTGCCCTCATCGGCGACGGCACCGCCATGTACACCATCCAGGCCCTGTGGAGCATGGCGCGCGAGAACCTGAACGTGACGGCCATCATCTTCAACAATGCCAGCTATTCGGTGCTCAATGTGGAGCTTGACCGCGTAGGCGCGGGCATGGGCGGCCCCAAGGCCAAGTCACAACTGGACCTGGGCGGCCCCCAGCTGAACTTTGCCCATCTGGCCCAGGGCATGGGCGTGCATGCCGTGCGCGCGCAAACAGCCGAAGATTTTTGCACCGCGCTGGAATACGCGCTGGCGCAGCCCGGCCCCCACCTGATCGAAGCCTTGGTACCCGAATCTTTGTCTGGCGCCAAGCGCAAGGTGCTGCCCTGGCTGCTCAAGTCGCTCCCCAGCCTGCCGCAGCCAGTGGCCAAGGCGCTCAAGCGCAAGATTGCGCCGTGAAGCCAGCGCACCACACGCTCAGGAATTCAACGTATCTCCACCTGGCAATTGAGGGCGTAGCCAAAACCGCGCAGGGTCAGGATCGGATTGTCTTCGGCACCGCATTGGCCCAGTTTTTTGCGCAAGGCGCTGATGCGCATTTCCAGGTTGGCGGGCAGCAGGCCTTTGTCCTTGGTGTCCACCAGCTGCATGGCCTGCCAGCGCTCCAGTTTGTGGCCCGCAGCGCGGGCCAGGGCCGCCAGCAACAGGCCCTCCACCGGGGTCAGCACCACCTTGCCCTGGGGCCCTGACAAACTCAGCGCCTGGCTGTGCAGCACCAAACCTTGTTGCGACTGCAAAGACAGCGCCTGCGCCTTCAGCCGGAACCCCAGGCTGTGGATGCAAGCCAGCAGCTCCGCCGGCTCCACCGGTTTGGTCAGGTAGTTATCCGCCCCATTGTGGTAACCCGCCAGCCTATCGTGCAGCTGCCCCCGCGCCGTCACCAGCACAATGCCCGCCAAAGGCTGGCTCTGGCGGATGCGCTGCGCCAGCGCAAAGCCGTTCTCGCCAGGCAGGTTCACGTCGATCAGGTACAGATCGGGCAGGTTGGGCGTGGGCGTGTCGTCCACCTCCTCGGCGCTGACCACGCCCACGGCATGGTGGCCGTTGGAGCACAAAAAATCGACCGTGGCCTCCCGCAGGCCGTCGTTGTCTTCAACCACCAGGATGTGCAGGGCGTGTGGACTGTGCATGTGCAGCATCTTAGGGCGTCCGGCCTATGCGCTCTGGCCCGCATCCACGGGCAGCACCCATACAAACCGGATATGGGTCCCATCGGGCTCGTAGGTCAGGCGTCCGCCCAGGGCGCGCACCAGGTTTTGCGCCAGGTACAGGCCCAGGCCGGTGCCTGACTGGCGCTGCGCCTGGGGGGCGCGATAGTATTTGTCAAACACTTGCGCGGCGTCGGGCCAGCGCGCAGTCCCCGGCAGGTTGCTCACTTCCAGCCGGAATTCCGGGGGGTCGGCATGGTCCAGTGCCGCGCCGCGCACGTCAATTGCCGTCCCCGGGGCCGAGTACTTGCAGGCGTTTTCCAGCAGGTTGCTCAGCACAATGAACGCCAATTGCGCATCCGTCACCACAGACAGGGGCTGCGGCAATTGCACCCGCACCCGCTGCGGCTGCGAGCAGGCCGATACCGCATCGCGCACAAGCTGCTCCCCGTCCAGGGCCTGCCATTGCGGCGCAATGTGCCCGCCCTCGGTTTTCACGGTTTGCAGGCAGCGCTCGATCACGGCATCCATCTCGCGCATGGCCTGGCGGATTTCAGCGGCGCCTTTGGTCTGTTGATCCAGGCGCAGATGCATGGTGGCCAGCGGCGTTTTGAGCTCATGCGCCAGCATGAGCAGCAGGCGCCCCTGCTCCTCACGCTGGCTGCGTTCGTGCGCTGTTTGCAGGCGGGAGGTTTCCAGCATCACCACCGCCTGCTGGCGCTGCTGGTTTTGCACGTGGCTGCGGTACTGCAGCATCAGCATCAGCAGCAAACCAATGAGCAGTCCGTGCAACTGGCTGACATAAATGGTCCAATTCGTCGCGTGCAGTATCCCCATGCCCGTGGTCGAAGCCAGCAAGAGAATGAGCAGCAACAGCACATAAAACGCCACCAGCAGCGGCTGGGAGATGGCCAGTGCCGGCAGCCCGCTACCGGCCTTCCAGCGCCGTCCGGTCATGGCGCAGGCCAGGCAGGCCAATGGGCCCCACAGCACCAGCCACATATTGCTCTGCAAGGCCCAAGCCACCTGCCCCACGCACAGCAATGCCAGGTTCGCCAGCGCCACGCCCAGCACCACATACAACAGGCCCATGGCCCAGGCCGCAGGCTGGAATTCGCGCAGGAACCGCACGTGGAACCATATGCCTGACAGCACCGCCGTGATGGCGAACACGCTACCCAGCAGGTCCAGCAGCCCGGCACTCCAGGCCAGCGGCCAAAAAACGCGCAAAACCCCCAAGGAGCTGAGCCCGTACAGCGCCGAAGCCAACTGCATCAGCGCAAAAGCACCCATGGCGCGCTCGCGCTGGAGCACCCGGCCAATGCCCCCCCAAACCATCAATCCCAGCACCACGCTGAGGTACAGACTGGCCCCCAGGCTTTGGCGCAGGTTTCTGGCGCTGGACTGGTTGCGTGGCAAAACCACCACATCGATCTGGCGCGTGCTGACGGACGACAAACGCAGCCACAGCTCGCGCGGTGCGCTGCCCCTGGCAATGGGCAGCAGGAAATCGGTTCCCAGCTGCGCATCGTGCCGGGGGTGGTAGTGGTCGCCCACCACACCGGCCACGCCCCCATCCGCCAGGGGGTCGAACACTTTCACCTCATCCAAGTAGGCGGGGCGGATGCGCAATACCAATTCATTGCCCGGAAATACCACTGCGGGGCTGCCAGGCGCATGGATGCCAATGGACGGGTCAATGCGCAAGCGCAGCCACAGCACCCCAGCGCCGAACCCCCGGCTGAGCGTCCCTTGGAATGGCTGGGGGGCCTGCTGCTGCACCTGGGCCAGCGTCATTTGCCCGGTGGGGTCTTCCAGCCAGGCACGTTCCGTGATGTGGTCTTGGGCGTGGGCGGGGTACGCTCCCATGAGGCAGCCCAATAACAACACTCGGAACATGACATCCCAGCGCAGCCAGCAGCAGTCGATACGGGTGAAGAGCACGGGAACAAAGGGCCCACAAAAATTTGGGTTGCTTTGGGTTGGTAAAAAAGGGCTGGGTAGAGTGTAATCATCCGTTAGCCCGCCAGACATTCAGCATGCGCCTCAACCACCCCGTTACCAACAGCGAATACGACTTCCCAGCCAACGAGCTGCTCATGTCCACCACCGACACCAAGGGGATCATGACGCACTGCAACGAGCCCTTTGCCCGCGTCAGCGGCTACGCCTTGCACGAGCTCATGGGGCAGCCGCACAACCTCATCCGCCACCCCGACATGCCGCCCGAGGCCTACAAAGACATGTGGGCCACCATAGGGCGCGGACGCAGTTGGGAGGGCATCGTCAAGAACCGGCGCAAAAACGGCGATTTTTATTGGGTGCACGCCCATGCCACGCCCATCATGCGCGACGGCAAACCGCAGGGCTATATTTCGGTGCGCACCAAGCCCACGCGCGAGCAAATCAAGGCGGCCGAGGCCCTGTACGCCAAAATCAAGCACGAACGCGAGACCGGGCGCCAGACCATCGTGCTGCATGCCGGCGGCGTGCGCAGCACCAGCATCTGGGACGTCCTGCGCAGGCGCTACCGCAGCGGCCCCACGCTGCGCATGGCGGCCATGCTGCTGCCGCTCATGCTGGTGTCGCTGCTGCCCGGCTGGATGGGCTGGACCGGTGGCACGGCCCTGGTGCTGCAAACCGCAGCCTGGCTGGTGGTGGCCGCTTTGGTGCTGGGGCGCTACCACACCAGTATGACGCTGCCCCTGCGCAGCATGCGCCGCCTGCTGGGCGCCATGGCCAGCGGCAACCTCGCGCACCAGGAGCCTTCCCTGCCCATGACCCATGTGCTGGGTAAACCCATGTCGCGCTTGCAGCGCGTGCAATTGAACGTGCGCGCCGTGGTGGGCGATGCACGGGAGGAAATGGAAGGCTTTGGCACCATCGCTACCGAAATTGCCCAGGGCTCATTGAATTTGTCCGAACGGGCCGAATCCCAGGCCAGCAGCCTGGAAGAATCGGCCGCCGCCATGGAGCAGATGACCAGCACGGTAGAAAACTCCAACGAGGCAGCGCAACAGGTACTGAAAGAGAGCCAGAACAGCGCCGCGCTGGCGCGCCAGGGCGGGCAGGCGGTGACCAAGGTGGGCCAGGTGGTGCAGGCCATAGAGCAGTCCTCGCGCAAGATGGGGCAGATCATTGGAACCATCGAGGGCATTGCCTTCCAGACCAACATCCTGGCACTCAACGCCGCGGTGGAGGCAGCGCGCGCGGGCGAACAGGGCCGCGGCTTTGCCGTGGTGGCCAGCGAGGTGCGCTCGCTGGCGCAGCGCTCGTCAGAGGCGGCCAAAGAGATCCAGGGGCTCATCCACGAGTCGTCCTCCAACATCGAACACGGCGCCGGGCTGATGCAGGCGGCCAGCCAGACCATCGAAAAGGTGGTGCTGTCGGTGGCGAATGTGAATGAACTCATGGGCCAGATGGGCGTGGCGGCGCGCGAGCAATCCGTGGGCATTTCCCAGGTCAACGAGGCGGTGACCCTGCTGGACCGCGACACGCAGCAAAACGCCGCGCTGGCCGAACAGTCCGCAGCCGCGGCCCGCGCCATGAGCGAGAGCGCCGGCCTGCTGAGCCGCACACTGGAGGTGTTCCGCCTGGACTGACCGGGGCCGGAGCACCACTGTCCAACGGCCGGCAAACCACTGGACATACTCCATGCAAATTTCGCTGCGCGCCTTGATCCTGCTGCTGGTTCTGGCACTGTTCCTTGCGGCGGGCAGCACTGCCGCGTGGGGTGTGCATGGCGCCTTCGCCGGCGTGGTCGCCGCTGTGTGCCTGGGGGGACTGGCGTTTGCGCTGCTGCACTGCATTGAGCGGCCCATCCGCGTCATCCACCAGGCCGTCACCAGCCCCCGCACGGAGGGGGGCCGCACCCCCATCCCCTTGTCTGGCCCCACGGAACTAGTGGAATTGGCGCGCGGCATCAACCACCTGCTCGATGCGCGCGCCACCCTGCAAGCCGACCTGCACGCCCAGCACCAGGCATTGCGCGATGCCAAGGAGCAGATTCACCTGGCACAGCAAATCGCCCGCATGGGGGTTTGGAGCTGGGATCTGCGCACCGGCATGGCCCATGGGGACGAGATCCTGGCGCGCATGTTCGGCCATGCGCCCGAGGACATGCGCGAGATTTCCATAGAGGAATGGCGCAGGCGCACCCGCCCCGAAGATGAAACCCGCCTGACCGCCAGTGTGCGCGCCTGCCTCAAGGGCGAGACCGAACAGTTCGAGCACCACCACCGCATGCTGCACAAGGACGGCCACTGGATCTGGGGCCAGTGGCGCGGCCGGGTGACCGAGCGGGATCCCAACGGGCGGGCGCTCAAGATCGTGGGGGCCATCACCGACGTGACCGAGCGCATGCAAGAGCGCGCCCAACTGCAGCTGGCCGCCAGCGTGTTCACGCATGCGCGCGAGGGCATCACCATCACCGACCCCCAAGGCACCATCATCGACGTGAACGACACGTTTACCCGCATCACGGGCTACACACGCCAGGAGGCCATAGGCAACAACCCCCGCATGCTGCAGTCGGGGCGCCAGGGGCCCGAGTTCTACGCGGCCATGTGGCAAAACCTCAAGGCGCAGGGCCATTGGACAGGAGAAATCTGGAACCGGCGCAAAAGCGGTGAGCTGTTCATCGAGGTCATCACCATCAGCGCCGTGCTCAACGCGCAGGGTGAGCCCATGCACTACGTCTCGGTGTTCAGCGACATCACCGCACAAAAAGAATACGAACAAAAGCTGGAGCACATGGCGCATTACGATGCGCTCACCGGCCTGCCCAACCGCGCACTGCTCACCGACCGGCTGCAGCAAAGCATTCTGCGCTGCCAGCGCAAAGGGCTTTCCTTGGCCGTGGTCATGGTTGACCTGGATGGTTTCAAGGCCGTCAACGACCGCTATGGCCATGAAATCGGAGACCAGCTTCTCATCACACTGGCGCACCGGCTCAAGGCCAGCCTGCGCGAGGCCGACACGTTCTCGCGCATCGGCGGCGATGAATTCATCGCCACCCTCGTTGACCTGGAGCACCCCCAGGACTACGAACCCGTGCTGGCGCGGCTGCTGCAGACCGCAGCAGCGCCCGTGCAGATCGGCGAACACCTGTTGCAGGTGTCGGCCAGCATCGGCGTCACGCTCTTTCCCAACGATGGATCCGCGCCGGATTTGCTGATCCGCCACGCCGACCAGGCCATGTACCTGGCCAAGCAGGCGGGCAAAAGTCGCTTTCATTTGTTCGACGTGGCACGCGACCAGGCCGCCCAGACCCACCAGGCCGAGGTGGCGCGCATCCGCCAAGGCCTGCAGGCGCAAGAGTTCACGCTCTACTACCAGCCCAAAGTGAACTTGCGCACGGGCCAGGTCTTCGCCGCCGAGGCACTGATCCGCTGGAACCACCCGGAGCGCGGTTTGCTGGCGCCCGCCGCCTTTCTGCCGTCCATAGAGACACACCCCATCGGCATCGACGTGGGCGAATGGGTCATTACCACCGCGCTGCGCCAAATGGCCGCCTGGAAGCGCGAAGGCCTGCACCTGCCCGTGAGCGTGAACATCGACGCCCAGCAACTGCAGAAAGCCGGGTTCAGCCAGCGCCTGGCAGAGCTGCTGCACGAAGTTCCCGAAGTGCCTCCGTCATGGCTGGAGCTGGAAATCCTCGAAACCAGTGCGCTCGAAGATATCGCCCTGGTATCGGACATCATGCGCCAGTGCCAGGCCCTGGGGGTGCGCTTTGCGCTGGACGATTTCGGCACGGGCTACTCGTCGCTCACCTACCTCAAGCGCCTGGGCGCCGAAGAAATCAAGATCGACCAGAGTTTTGTGCGCGACATGCTCATCGACCCGGATGACATGGCCATCGTGCAAGGGGTCATCGGGCTGGCACGGGCCTTTCACCGCGATGTGATTGCCGAAGGGGTGGAGAGCATGGAGCACTGCACGCACCTGCTGTCTTTGGGCTGCGAACTGGCCCAGGGCTATGGCATTGCCCGGCCCATGCCCGCAGCCGACATCCCCGGCTGGACGGCCCAGTGGCAGTCCGCCCCCCGGTTGCGCCCGCTCCAGAAGACCGCGGTGTGACGCAGCCGCGCACGCGCGCGCCCGACCCGCCCGGCCAAACCGGTAAAATGCCCCCTCTTTTGTCCAGCCCCAGCCATGTCCTTCTTTGCCCGCCCCCACTACACCTCGGTCGCCACCCAGTTTCTTGAGCAGCTCAAGGAGCAAAAACCCGGCATGCAAGAGCGCCAGCAAGCCGGCCGCGCGCTGCTGTGGGACAAGCAGGTGGATCGCGGTTTGTGGAAAGACTACCGCGCTGGCCGTGTGGACCAAAAATCCTACGTGTACTATTCGTACACGGGCTACTGATCTAAAACCACGCAAACGCCCAACCAACGGGCGCGAGCAGCTATTTAAATAATAGCAATTCCCATGGCAAACGACACCGGCATCCTGGACGCACAGCATGCCCCTGCCGCTGCGGCCATGCCCGAGGTGGTGGATCAGGTGGCCCTGGCGCGCCTGTATGGCGAGCCGCTGTTTGCCCTGCCTACCGACCTGTACATCCCGCCCGATGCGCTGGAGGTGTTTCTGGAGGCCTTCGAGGGGCCGCTGGACTTGCTGCTCTACCTGATCCGCAAGCAGAATTTCAACATCCTCGACATCCCCATGGTGAGCGTCACGCGCCAGTACCTGGCGTATGTGGAAGAGGTGCGCAGCCGCAACCTGGAGCTGGCGGCCGAGTACCTGCTCATGGCGGCCATGCTCATCGAGATCAAGTCGCGCATGCTGCTGCCGCCCAAAAAGCAAGAGGGCGGCGAAGAGGCCGAAGACCCCCGCGCCGAGCTGGTGCGCCGCCTGCTGGAGTACGAACAAATCAAGCTGGCCGCCCAGCAACTGGCGCACGTTCCGCAGTACGGGCGCGATTTTCTGCGCGCCCAGGTCACCATGGAGCAAAGCCTGCAGCCGCGCTTTCCAGATGTGGATCTGGCCGACCTGCAGGAGGCCTGGCGCGACATCATGAAGCGCGCCAAGCTGGTGCAGCACCACCGCATCACGCGCGAAGAGCTCTCGGTGCGCGAGTACATGAGCCAGATTCTTAAAACCCTGCAAGGGCGCCGCTTTGTCGAGTTCGAAGCCATCTTCGATCCCGCCAAAGGCGGCACCGTGCTGGTGGTCACCTTCATCGCCCTGCTGGAGCTGGCCAAGGAAACCCTGATCGAGATCACCCAGGCCGAAGCCTTTGCGCCCATTTATGTGCGGCTGGCGTATACGCCGGTGTAGGCAACTTTTGCACTGGACTGAGCCCTTACCCAACTTTTGAACCACTCCACCATGGCATCGCATGATTTCGACGTACTGATCGTGGGCAGCGGCCTGGCGGGCCTGTCCACGGCCCTGCATCTGGCGCCCACGCACCGCGTGGCCGTCATCACCAAACGCCAGATGCAGGACGGCTCCAGCGGCTGGGCGCAGGGCGGCATTGCCGCCGTGCTGGCCAACGACGACAGCTTTGCGGCGCACATCCAGGACACCCAGGTGGCTGGCGCCGGCCTGTGCGATCTGGCCACTACGCGCTTTGTGGTGGAGAACGCCCCTTCGGCCATCCACTGGCTGCGCGGCCTGGGCGTGCCTTTCACGCTGGAGGGCGAGGAGCTGCACCTCGCGCGCGAAGGCGGGCACAGCGCCAGGCGCATCGTGCACGCCACCGACGCCACGGGCGCCGCGGTGCAAAAAACCCTGATAGAGCAAGTGCGTTCCACGCCCGGCATCACGGTGTTCGAGCAGCACACATTGGTCGATTTGATCACCAGCCGCAAGCTCGGGCTGGCGGGCCAGCGCTGCCTGGGCCTGTATGCGCTGGACGAAGCGAGCGACACGGTGGTGACCTTCCGTGCGCCGCAAACCATTCTGGCCACGGGCGGCGCGGGCAAGGTTTACCTCTACACCACCAACCCCGACACGGCCACGGGCGACGGCATTGCCGCGGCCTGGCGCGCCGGCTGCCGCGTGGGCAATATGGAGTTTGTGCAGTTCCACCCCACGGGCCTGTACCACCCGCACGAAAAATCTTTCCTCATCAGCGAAGCCGTGCGCGGCGAAGGCGGACGGCTGCTGCTGCCGCCTTCGGCCGGGGGCACGCGCTTCATGCCGCAGCACGACGCACGCGCCGAACTGGCGCCGCGCGACGTGGTGGCCCGTGCCATCGACTTCGAGATGAAAAAGCACGGCCTGGACTGCGTGCACCTGGACATTTCGCACCAGAGCCCGGCGTTTTTGCACGAGCATTTCCCCAACATCCTGGCGCACTGCGCGGGCTTGGGCATCGACATCACCCAAGAGCCCATCCCCGTGGTGCCCACGGCGCATTTCACCTGCGGCGGGGTGCTGACCGATTTGTCTGGCCGCACCGACCTGCCCGGCCTGTACGCCGTGGGCGAGGTGGCCTACACCGGCCTGCACGGCGCCAACCGGCTGGCCAGCAATTCGCTGCTCGAATGCATGGTGTTTGCCCGCGCCGCCGCCCAGCACATTGCCCAGGCGCCGCGCACATCCATCCCGGCGCTGCCGCGCTGGGACGACAGCCGCGTGCGGGATGCCGACGAATCGGTCGTCATCTCGCACAACTGGGACGAACTGCGCCGCTTCATGTGGGACTACGTCGGCATCGTGCGCACCAATAAGCGCCTGGAGCGCGCCGCGCACCGCATCGCCCTGCTCACGGGCGAGATCCACGAGTTCTATTCCCACTTCCATATCACGCGCGATCTGCTGGAGCTGCGCAACCTGGTGCAGGTGGCTGACCTCATCGTCAAGAGCGCGCAGATGCGCCGCGAAAGCCGGGGCCTACACTTCAGCCGCGACTACCCCGACATGGCCGCACCGGCAGCGCCCACCGTTTTGGTGCCGCCGGTGTCGCATTGATACTGCATTGACTTTCCCATTTGGACTTCTTCTTATGTTCCGTACCCTGCTCAAATCCAAGATCCACCGCGTCAAAACCACGCATTGCGAGCTGCACTACGAAGGCTCCTGCGCCATCGACGAAGACCTGCTCGACGCCGCCAATATCTGCGAGAACGAGCAGGTGCACATCTGGAACGTGGACAACGGCGAACGCTTCGTCACCTACGCCATCAAGGGCCAGCGCGGCAGCGGCATGATTTCGGTCAACGGCTCGGCCGCGCGCCGCGCCTGCGTGGGTGACTTGCTCATCATTGCCGCCTTTGCCCAGGTGGACGAGAAAGACGTGGCCGCGCACGCGCCGCAACTGGTGTTTGTGAACGAGAAAAACCGCCAGGTGGGGCTGCGCCACCACGTGCCTGTGCAGCAGCTCTGACCCAGAGCGCCACAGATAGCCCGCAGCACGCAGCCACACCCGTTTCGTGAAAAATAAGCCCAAGACACCACGCAGCGCCAAGGCCCCCCAGCCCAAGGCAGAAAAACTCTCGCGAACCCGCGCTCCCACAGAAATTTCTCCCGTGCAATGGCAGCAGCAGCTACGCCGCCAATACGGGCGAGAACAAGAATTCGGGTGGGAGAACCTCGGTACGGAACCCTTTTTTTCGGAGTTCCGTGTCCGCAACCCACAGTCCCGCAGCAGCTACCGCGTGGTCATTCGTGGGAACCGCCCCGGCGACAACTATTGCGCCTGCCCGGACTACGCAACCAACGAACTCGGGACTTGCAAACACATCGAGTTCACGCTGGCCCTGCTCGAGAAAAAACGGGGGGCAAAAGCCGCCTTCGCACGTGGCTGGCAACCGCCATTTTCAGAGCTGTACCTGCGCAACGACGCTGGCCGCACCGTCCATTTCCGTGCCGGCACTGACTGCCCTCCCTCTTTGCTAAAGGCCGCTGAACGTTTGTTCGACATGGGGCACGGTGGAGCGCTGGCGCCTGACAGTTACGACGAACTGGATCGTTTCATGGCCAACGCCGCACAAAGCGGCCATGAACTTCGCGCCTACAGCGATGCACTCGACTTCATGGCCGGGCAGCGCGACGCCCAACGGCGCGCTATGGCACTGGATGGCATTTTTCACGACGGCTCCGCTGATCAACGGCTCAAAAAACTGCTCAAGGTACCGCTGTACCCTTACCAAGCCGAAGGCGCCCTGTTCGCCGTACGCGCAGGGCGGGCCTTGATCGGCGACGAGATGGGCCTGGGCAAAACCATCCAGGCGATTGCCGCCGCCGAAATTTTGGCCCAGCATTTTGGCGTATCCAGGGTGTTGGTGGTCTGTCCAACCTCGCTCAAGTACCAATGGCAAAGCGAGATCGCCCGCTTTGCCGGGCGCGATGCGCTGGTCATTTCTGGCGGGCGGACACGGCGGCAGACCGACTACGCACAAGAAGGGTTCTGCAAAATCACCAACTACGAAAAGCTCCAACCCGATCTGGATTTGATCGCCGCCTGGGGGCCGGATTTGGTGATTGTGGACGAAGCGCAGCGCGTCAAGAACTGGAACACCATTGCGGCCCGTGCACTCAAACGCATCGACAGCCCCTACGCCGTGGTGCTCACTGGCACACCGCTGGAGAACAAACTGGAAGAGCTGATCTCCATCGTCCAGTTCGTGGATCAGCACCGCCTGGGGCCCACCTGGAAGCTGCTGCACGAACACCAGGTCAAGGACGAAACGGGAAGAGTTACCGGCTACACCGGGTTGGAGCGCATCGGCCAGACGCTTGCTCCCATCATGGTGCGCCGCCGCAAATCTGAAGTTTTGCTGCAATTGCCCGAGCGCACCGACCAGAACCTGCTGGTGCCCATGACCGAAGCGCAAATGGATCTCCACCAGGAAAACGCTGACGCCGTGGCCAAAATCGTGCAACGCTGGCGCAACACTGGCTATCTGTCCGACAAAGACCAGCGCCGGCTCACCTGCGCTTTGCAAAACATGCGCATGGTATGCAACAGCACGTACCTGCTCGACCAGGAGAGCGACCACGGCGTCAAGGCCGACGAGCTGGGGGCGCTGCTCGATGGCTTGCTCGCCCAGCCCGACGCCAAAGCCGTCGTATTCAGCCAATGGACGCGCACCCACGACATCGTGATCCGCAGGTTGCAAGCCCGCGGATTGGGTTACGTCAGCTTTCACGGTGGGGTGCCATCGGAAAAACGGCCTGCATTGGTCGAACGCTTCCGCGATGATCCGGCATGCAGGGTATTTCTCTCCACCGATGCCGGCGCCAGCGGCCTGAATTTGCAACATGCCTCTATCCTGGTGAACATGGATTTGCCCTGGAACCCGGCCCTGCTCGAACAACGCATCGCCCGCATCCACCGCATGGGCCAAAAGCGTCCGATCCAGATCGTCAATTTTGTGGCCAAGGGAACGATCGAAGAAGGCATGCTGTCGGTGCTGGCATTTAAACGATCGCTGTCGGCGGGCATTCTCGACGGAGGCACAGGAGAAATTTCACTGGGCGGCTCGCGCCTGACCCGTTTCATGAAAGAAGTCGAAAACGTCACGGGCCATGTGGGCACTGGCGAAACCATCACCCCTGCGGAAGAAACGATGGAGACAGTGGGAGACAGCACCCCAACCACGGATGGCGCCGACAACCCGTTGCAGCAGCCTGCTCCCACGGACTCTGACCCCTGGCAACACTTGGCGCAATTCGGGGCACATCTGATTTCAGCACTGGCTGCTGCCCACCATTCCAATCCGCCAGAGCATCCATGGATAGAGCACAACCACGCAACCGGCGCACGCAATCTGAAGATACCGCTGCCACCACCTGAGGCTGCAGGGCGAATTGCCGATGCGCTCTCGGTGCTGGCAGACGCGTTACGGGGCAAAGGGAAATGATGGTGGAGACCGATTTTGCACAAGGGGGCCGTGCGGGCAACCTATTTAAAATCACCACCACACGCTTCTGATACTTGCCTGAGCCACCGCGTCAATCCAGCTCTGCCGCCAGCCACCCCCGCAGGCTGTTGATGAACGCCCAACCCTGCACGCGCGGCAGGTCGGCAAGGCGCACCACGGCTTCCTGCACCCGCCCTTCGCGCAGGGCCACGGCGCGGCCCACGCCGGGCAGCAGGCCGCAAGAGAGCGGCGGCGTGACCCAGCGGCCATCGAGCAGCATGGCGACGTTGCCGAAGGTGCTCTCGGTCACCTCGCCTGCGGCGTTGTAGAGCACCGTGTCGAACACGCCGGGCGCGCTGGGCGCAAAGGCGGCGTAGTGCGCGCGGCGCGTGGTTTTGTAGCGCACCCATTCGCTGTGCGCGGCCTCCAAGGGCCTATCGGCCAATTGCAGGCGCACGGGCGCTGGCGTGGGGGCCAGGGCAAAGGCTTCGGCGTGGGGCTGGCCCGCGGCGTTCTGCAGCAAGCGGGCCCGCCATGCGCCCTGCGGGTGGCGCTGCGCCAGGTCTTGCAAGCACCGACGCACGGCAGCGCCATCCCACGGAAAACCAAAATGCGCCGCCGCCTGCTGTATGCGCGCCAAGTGTTCGCCCTGGTGGATGAAGACACCCTCTTGCAAACGCAAGGTTTCCAGCACCTCGAACGGTGCGCTAGCACGCTCCACGAAGGCGCGCTTGGCCGCCCACTCGCGCCACTCGGCATCCGGGTCGGCGCCCCAGACGATGCCGCTGCCGATACCGCAGCGCACCTGGCCGCCTTGCAGCTCCACCGTGCGGATGGGCACGTTGAAGGTGGCGGCCACGCTGTGCAGGCCGTCCGTGCCCGGCGCGCCATGGGGCCGCACCACGCCCACGGCGCCGCAGTACACGCCGCGCGGCGCGGGCTCCAGCGCGTGGATCATCTGCATGGCGCGCACCTTGGGCGCGCCGGTGACCGAGCCACAGGGGAACAGCGCGGCGAACACGTCGGCCAGCGTGGTGCCCTCGCGGGTGCGCGCCCGCACGTCGGAGGTCATCTGCCATACCGTGGGCAGCGCCTCG
>CAZRFF010000020.1:0-15011 GCA_964599265.1 uncultured Simplicispira sp.
CGCTTGAGGTGGGGGTCGGGTGTACAGGGCGGTGGGGAATAAATCAGTGTTTCCTAAGGTTTCTTGATTTTCGAATTAACAGGTACCGCCAGGCGTCTCATTGAATAATTGTTATATTTCCTTGTCGCACGGTTGCTGGTGTAGTTGTTGAACGCGAGTTTGATGCGCTTTCTTTGATCTGAACTTAAAAAAGTAGTAGATTGCGACAGTAGTTACGACGAGCATGGGGGTGATGCTGTAACCGAATGCATAGCCCCGCTGGTAAGACGGCAGATTCGAGTGCCATACCATGTAGATGTTCCAGGCGAGAAAAATTGCAGCCAATACCAAATAAATTGCAGCCCCATTGACGATCAATCTCTTTCGAATTGAGTTGATTGCTTTGGCAACTCCCATGCAAATGAGGAAAATGATGATGAATACAACAAGCTCCATGAAGCTCTCCTATGAAAACTAATACTCTGAGTTCAGCCGCCGCCGAAGGCGATCAGCTACGACGAATTATTGGCGGCTGATGTCGGAAGCCACACCATTACATTTTTATCGGTTTACTGCTTCTCAATTCATTCTCTTGTTGCGTCTTATCATTTTTATTCATTAAATCTTGGATCGCTGCATAATCTGCATTAACCAATCTGAAGTCAAAGGACGTTAGGATAAAGCGAGCGGCGAGCTTGGGATTTTCAAGCTGTGTACCAATATTGTAATTGAAATAGATGCCGCAGGTTTTGGGATATTGCCGATAGGCAGGCTTACCTATATCCGATAACATTAATGAACAAGTGAAATTTGCCTTGGTATCTCCATTATCATTAATATACCAACTACCTGTTATCATGCCTGGAGAGCTAGGAGTCGTTGGCATACCATACTTACTGTTTATTGCAGTGGTCAGGGTATCGACTGATGGGGCAATCGCCTTTGCATAGTTCTCCGTGCGTTCGATGCTGAATGCTTTTGCGCTGCCACGTGTAAATAGCACACGTAGTACTTTTGTTTGGCACCCGCGATGCACCTTGACTGCATTTTTGAATATTTCTATTTTATTTTCTTCGATTGAATCGCCGTAGCAAAAAAGTACTGAGGCAATTGACTCAGGAAGGCCCTGTTGTGCTTGATATTTCACCTTCTCAAGCAGATTCGTATTTTCTATCTTTTTAACAGTGGCAAGAATTTCTGTCTCTGTCATTCCAATCTTAACACCCAAAATATCAAAATTGCTTACCTCCTGAGAGAATGTGGTGCCTGCGATTGAAGCAAGTATCGCGGGGATGAAAAATTTATATGGGTTTTTGAATTTCATTAGGCTTCCTCTTGGGCTGGAGAAGGTAAGCCAGCCGCCGTAGGCGGCCGGCTGCGACGAACTGTTAGCCACGCAGGAAAAAGGTAGCAACTAACAGGACTCCAAAAATTATCACGATAAATGAGCCTATGGAGAGAGTTTTCTCAAGAGCACTGTTGGCAAGGGCCGAGCCGTAGCTACTGAACTCTTCGACACCTGCTTCATTTACCCGATTGAACCTGCGCTTCCCAACAAAAAATTTGACTGCAAGCCCAGATGCGATGAATACAAATCCCCAGATTAACGATACCATGCACTCTCCTAAGATTGGCTAACTAGAATTAGACGACAAGCTACGCAGCCTACATCGTCTGATAAAACAAAAAAACACACCTTTCCCCAAAGGGGAAATCGCAGGGGAGGATTTTAGTAAAACCTAAGATTTTCCGGATGAATCCTACAGAAATTAAGCATGGTAGTTTGCTCAAAATCCTTACTCATCCGAACAAGCAGAAATGCCTTGGGCAACGTGTGCTGGTCGTTTCCCAATACTGCTACGCCTACCGTGCCTGAGCCGGGAAGCCTATCATGGCTGTGCCTGTTTGGGCGCGATAAAAACGATCTGTTGCAAAAGCATGGCCGTGTGCAAGGGCCACTGTTGCGCAGTCACTCAATATCTACGCAGTGCACCCCAAAATGCCCCGCACGGCGATCCTCAAAGTAGCGCAGCAGGGTTTCGCGCACGGTGCGAAAGGCCAGCTCGTCCCAGGGAATTGCGTCTTCGCTGAATAGGCGGGCCTCGATGGTTTCGTGCCCTGGGTCAAAGTGCTCGCTCAGCAAAGTGGCGCGGTAAAACAGGTGTACCTGGCCTACCAGGCGCACATTGAGCAGGGTAAACAGTGGCCCCATTTCAATCTGGGCGCCGGCCTCTTCGTCGGTTTCGCGTGCGGCGCCTTGGGCGGTGGTTTCATTCAATTCCATGAAGCCTGCAGGCAAAGTCCACTTGCCCCGGCGTGGTTCGATATTGCGCAGGCACAGCAGCACCCGCCCGTCGGGCAGGGCGGGAATGGTGCCCACCACGTTGAGCGGGTTCTCATAATGCACGGTGTGGCACTGGGGGCAGACGGCACGCTTGCGCGTATCGCCGTCGTCGGGCAGGCGGTACACCACGGCGGTGCCGCAGGCGCGGCAGTGTTGGATGGGGCTGCGAAAGGCCATGCAGTCAGTCCACTTGCACGGCAATGCTTTGCAAACCGTCCACCCCGGCCTCAATGCGGTCGCCCCGCACCACAGCGCCCACGCCCGCAGGGGTGCCGGTAAAAATCAAATCGCCGGGTTGCAGCTCCCAGGCGGCAGAGAGGTGCGCAATGGTTTCGGCAATGTTCCAGATCAGTTGGTGCACATGGCTGTTCTGCCGCTCGGCGCCGTTCACGCGCAACCAGATGGCGGCTTGGTCGACCGCCCCTGCCTGGGCCGCAGGGGTGATGGGGCCCATGGGGGCGCTGTGGTCAAAGCCTTTGGCGATGCTCCAGGGGCGGCCCTGTTTCTTCATTTCGGCCTGCAGGTCGCGCCGTGTCATGTCCAGGCCCACGGCGTAGCCGTACACATGGCCGAGGGCCTGCGTTGCGGCTATGTTGCGTCCGCCCTGGCCTATGGCGACCACCAGCTCCACTTCGTGGTGCAAATTGCTGGTCAGGCTGGGGTAGGGCAGGCGCACGGTCTGGCCGGCCTCTACGGGCAGCACGGCGTCTGCGGGTTTAAGGAAAAAGAAGGGGGCCTCGCGCTCGGCAAAACCCATTTCCTTGGCGTGTTCTTCGTAGTTGCGCCCCACACAGTAAATGCGGTGCACGGGGAAACGCAAATCCGTGCCTTGCACGGGAACGGTGGGGGTGGGGTGCGGGGCAAAGAGGGTGTTCATGGCGAAGGGCGTGTGGGAACGGGTGGTGCGTTGCCGCAAGTGTGCCACGCGGCCGATACACTGGCGCACATGCCTTCCATGCCCTTTGACTGGCTGGTGCCCCGTTGGCCTGCGCCGCCCCATGTGCACGCCCTGTGCACGACGCGCAGCGGCGGTGTCAGCCAACCGCCTTACGACCATCTGAATCTGGGCGACCATGTGGGCGATGACCCCCGTGCCGTGGCCGCCAACCGGCAGACGCTGCAAGCGGCCATTGGTGCCCAAACGCCCGGTGCGCGGGCGGTGTTTTTGCAGCAGGTGCACGGCACAGAGGTGGTCCATCTCGCACCAGACACCCCCGATGGAGGGCGCTTTGACGCCTGTGTGAGCACCCACCGTGCTGTGGCCTGCACCATCATGGTGGCCGATTGCCTGCCCGTGCTGTTGACAGACACCGCTGGCACGGTGGTGGCTGCCGCCCATGCGGGCTGGCGGGGGCTGGCAGGCCAGGCAGGGGTGGGTGTTTTGGAAATGGCAAACCAGGCGCTGCCATTGCCACAGCGTACCTTGGCTTGGTTGGGGCCTTGCATAGGCCCTTCGGCTTTTGAGGTGGGCGCCGAGGTGCGTGAGGTTTTTTGCGCGCACGATGGCATGGCGGCGCAGCATTTTGTGCCCCATGGTGCGGGCAAGTACCTGGCCGATCTGGCGGGGTTGGCGCGCCAGCGTTTGCTTGCCATGGACATTGCGCAGGTCTATGGCAATGATTCCAGCCCTGCGTGGTGCACGGTCACGCAGGCTTCACGGTTCTTTTCGCACCGGCGCGATGGCGCCCGCCTCGGGGCCAGTGGGCGCATGGCGGCTTGCATCTGGCTCGGTTGAAGTGCTGCCGGTTTCGCTCTCGGCCAAAGTGTGCGCACGCAAGGCCCGTTTGCGTGCAGGGGTCGCCAGAATGTAGCCCACAATGCCCATGGGCAGCAGCCCGTAAAGCGCAAATGTGACGATGGCGCCCAGCACCGTTCCCGCAGGGCTGAAGGCCTCGGCCAAAGCCATGAGCAGGGTGACATAAAACCAGGCAATAAGGACGAGGTACATGGGCAAGCAGGTCGGGCAAGGGCTGTCGTTCAGGCCGGTGAAAGCATAAGGGCGTTACCATACCAGCACAGCCCCGCAAGGGATGCACAACATGGCAACAGGCCATTGCAGGAGTCAGCATGAACCAAGGCGTGAACTGGGCGCAGCAAGGTGCGCAGGAATGGCAAAAAATGTGGACTGACGGTTGGGCGCAGGCCCTGCAGTCCCTTCAATCGGGACAGGCGGGTCGGCTCGCCGCAGGGGTGGATGCCCCCGCATTGCCAAAAATCCGCTTTGCACCCGACAAGCTCCAGGCCCTGCAGCAGGAATACATGCAAGAAGCCGCGCATTTGTGGAAACAGGGCCTCAAAGGCGCCCCGCAGGCCGCGGCCAGTGACAAGCGCTTTAGCGGAGAAGGCTGGTCCTGCAATCCGGTGGCGGCGTACACGGCGGCGGCTTATTTGCTGAATGCCCGCACCTTCATGGGTTTGGCCGATGCGGTAGAAGCCGACGCCAAAACGCGCTCGCGCATCCGCTTTGCGGTAGAGCAGTGGATTGCGGCCATGGCGCCCAGCAACTTTCTGGCCTTTAACGCCGATGCGCAGAAAAAAGCCCTGGAAACCCAGGGCGAGAGCATCGCCATGGGCGTGGCCAACCTGCTGCACGACATGCGCCAGGGTCATGTGTCCATGACGGACGAGAGCCTGTTCGAAGTGGGGCGCAATGTGGCCACCACCGAGGGTGCTGTGGTGTTCGAGAACGAACTGTTCCAGCTCATCGAATACAAGCCCCTCACCGCCAAAGTGCATGAGCGGCCCTTCCTCATGGTGCCGCCGTGTATCAACAAGTACTACATCCTGGACTTGCAGCCCGAGAATTCCCTGGTGCGTTACGCGGTGGAGCAAGGCCATCGCACTTTTGTGGTGAGCTGGCGCAACCCCGACCAGTCCATGTCGCACAAAACCTGGGACGATTACGTTGAGGACGGCGCCATCCGCGCGATTGACGTGGTGCGCCAGATGGGCGGCGCCGAGCAGATCAACGCCCTGGGCTTTTGCGTGGGCGGCACCATCTTGGGTACGGCGCTGGCCGTGCTGGCCGCTCGCGGTGAAGAGCCCGTGGCCTGCGCCACCTTTTTGACCACGCTGCTGGACTTTACCGACACCGGCATTCTTGATGTATTCATCGACGAGGCCATGGTGCAGTTCCGTGAAATGCAAATGGGCCAGGGGGGGCTGATGAAGGGGCAGGACATGGCCTCGACCTTCAGCTTTTTGCGGCCCAATGATTTGGTCTGGAATTACGTGGTGGGCAATTACCTTAAGGGTGAAACCCCGCCGCCTTTTGATTTGCTTTACTGGAACAGCGACAGCACCAACCTGCCGGGCCCGTTCTACGCTTGGTATTTGCGCAATACCTACCTGGAAAACAACCTGGTCAAACCCGGCAAGCTGACGGTGTGCGGTGAAAAAGTGGATCTGGGCGCCGTGAAGCTGCCGGTTTACATCTACGGTTCGCGTGAAGACCATATCGTCCCGGTCCGTGCGGCCTACGCATCCACCCAGGTGCTGCCGGGCCAAAAGCGCTTTGTGATGGGCGCTTCCGGCCACATTGCCGGTGTGATCAACCCGCCGGCCAAAGGCAAGCGCAGCCATTGGATCCGCAGCGACGGCAAGCTTCCCGCCACACTGGATGCCTGGCTGGAAGGCGCCACCGAGCACAAAGGCAGCTGGTGGACGGACTGGGCCGCATGGCTCAAGGGCCATGCGGGTAAACAAATCACCGCTCCCAAAACTTACGGCAAAGGCGCCAAATTCAAAGCCATCGAACCCGCACCGGGCCGCTACGTCAAGCAAAAATCCTGACCACCCCAACCAACCACCCATCGCAGCACAAAGGAAAGCACTATGGAAGACATCGTCATCGTTTCGGCCGCCCGCACGGCAGTAGGCAAGTTTGGTGGCGCCTTGGCCAAAACCCCGGCCACGGATTTGGGCGCCATCGCCATCAAGGAAGCCCTGGCCCGCGCCAAGGTGGGTCTGGACCAGGTGGGCGAGGTCATCATGGGCCAGGTGCTCGCGGCGGGCGTAGGCCAGAACCCGGCCCGCCAGGCCATGATGAAGGCCGGTGTAGCCAAGGAAACCCCGGCGCTCACCATCAACGCCGTGTGCGGTTCGGGCCTCAAGGCCGTGATGCTGGCGGCCCAGGCCATTGCCACGGGCGACAGCGAAATCGTGGTCGCTGGCGGGCAAGAGAACATGAGCCTCTCGCCCCACGTGCTTGCCGGTTCGCGTGACGGCCAGCGCATGGGCGACTGGAAGATGCAGGACACCATGATCGTCGATGGCCTGTGGGATGTGTACAACCAGTACCACATGGGCATCACCGCCGAGAACGTCGCCAAGCAATACGGTATCACGCGCGACATGCAAGACGCCCTGGCGCTGTCCAGCCAGCAAAAGGCCGCGGCGGCGCAGGATGCGGGCCGGTTTGCCGATGAAATCGTGGGCGTGACCCTGCCGCAGAAAAAAGGCGACCCCATCGTCTTTTCGGTGGACGAGTACCTCAACCGCAAGACCAACGCCGAAATCCTGGCCGGGCTGCGCCCTGCGTTCGACAAGGCGGGCACGGTGACGGCAGGCAATGCCAGCGGCATCAACGACGGCGCCGCTGCCGTGGTGGTCATGAGCGCCAAAAAAGCCGCTGCCCTGGGCCTCACACCCCTGGCGCGCATTGCGGCCTACGCCACCAGCGGCCTGGACCCCGCCACCATGGGCATGGGGCCGGTGCCCGCATCGCGCAAGGCTTTGCAGCGTGCAGGCTGGAGTGCGGCCGACGTGGATTTGTTTGAACTCAACGAAGCCTTTGCCGCCCAGGCCTGTGCGGTGAACAAAGAGCTGGGTATTGACCCTGCCCGGGTCAACGTGAACGGTGGCGCCATTGCGATTGGCCACCCCATTGGCGCCTCGGGTTGCCGCGTGCTGGTCACGCTGCTGCACGAAATGCAGCGCCGCAATGCCAAGAAAGGCGTCACAGCCTTGTGCATTGGCGGTGGCATGGGTGTGTCCATGGCGTTGGAGCGTTAAAAGAAAAATTTGCCCCCGTGCGCGCCGCCGTATCAGTGTTTACCTGAGCGGCGCCGGGAGGCAACTGCGGTTAGAGTGGCTGGGCAAGTATTTGAAACCGTCAAGGAGACTGAAGATGAGTCAGAAAGTAGCGTATGTCACAGGGGGCATGGGTGGGATTGGTACCGCCATTTGCCAGCGTTTGCACAAAGACGGCTTCAAGGTCATCGCGGGCTGCGGCCCCACGCGCGATTACCAAAAGTGGCTGGACGAGCAAAAAGCCTTGGGTTTCACTTTTTATGCCTCCGTTGGCAATGTGGGCGATTGGGATTCCACGGTAGAGGCCTTTGAAAAAACCAAGGCCGAACATGGCACCATCGACGTGTTGGTGAACAACGCTGGCATCACCCGCGACCGCATGTTCGTCAAAATGACCCCCGACGATTGGAAGCAGGTCATCGAAACCAACCTCAATTCCATGTTCAACGTCACCAAGCAGGTGGTGGCCGACATGGTGGAAAAGGGCTGGGGCCGCATCGTCAACATCAGCAGCGTGAACGGTGAAAAAGGCCAGGCCGGCCAGACCAACTACTCGGCCGCCAAAGCCGGCATGCACGGTTTTACCATGGCCCTGGCGCAAGAGCTGGCCACCAAGGGTGTGACGGTCAACACCGTGAGCCCGGGCTATATCGGTACCGACATGGTCAAGGCGATTCGTCCCGATGTGCTGGAAAAAATCGTTGCCACGGTGCCCGTCAAACGCCTGGGAGAGCCCGGCGAGATTGCCTCCATCATCGCTTGGCTGGCCTCTAACGAAGGCGGCTACACCACCGGGGCCGATTTTTCGGTCAATGGCGGCTTGCACATGCGCTGAGCATTTTTGCAATTGCCACGAAAAAACCCCGCATTTGCGGGGTTTTTTGTTGGGGGGCTTCAGCCAAGCCCTGGCTGTGGGGCCGGCTTAGAGACGGGCGGGGGCGCGTTTGCGATCGCGTTCGTCGTTGGGCCAGGCATTCATCAAAAGGTCAGTGTTCATGGCAAAAGCTCCGTAGATGGGCTTACAACGTGGGGCAGTGCCAGTTGGTTGACATGGGTGGATTGGTCTTTTGTTTCAACCACCGTTGGCCTGGGCGGAGGTTTCTTCAATTTCGGTAGATAACTCTAGCCAGCGCTCTTCCAGTTCAGCGGTTTCGTCGTGGGCGGCTTTAAGGCGGCGGCCGCATTCGGCAATGTCGGCGGGGGGCAGGGGTTCGCTCAAGCGTTGTTCCAAATGGTGGCGTTCTTGGGCCAACGCGGCCAGGCGTTGGTCTACGCGTTCCAGGGCCTGCTTGAGGGGGCGCAGTTTCTGGGCCAGTAGCTGGCGAGCCTGGGCGTCTTGGCGGCGTTGTTCGCGTGGGTCGCGGGTGGGTTTGTCGTTGTCGCCGGGGTCTTGGCTGGCGCTGGGAGGTGCTTGCCGGGCGGCGACAGGTTCGGGCGCTGTCTCCGTCTGGGCTGCACGGGCTTCTTCGCGCAGGCGGCGGGCTTCGTCCAGCAGGTAGCGCTGGTAATCGTCCAGATCGCCATCGAAGGGCTGCACGCCGCCGCGGCCCACCAGCCAGAATTCGTCGCACACCGCGCGCAGCAGGGCACGGTCGTGGCTGACCAGCATCACTGTGCCCTCGAATTCGTTGAGCGCGACCGACAGCGCATCGCGTGTGGCCAGGTCCAGGTGGTTGGTGGGTTCGTCCAGCAGCAGCAGGTTGGGGCGCTGCCAGACGATCATGGCGAGCACCAGGCGCGCTTTTTCGCCCCCGCTCATGCTGCCCACGCTTTGCTTGACCATGTCGCCCGTGAAATTGAAGCTGCCCAGGTAGCTGCGCAAATCCTGCTCGCGGCTGGGCTCACGGGCCTCGGCGCCCAGCTCTTTGGCCAGGCGGATCATGTGCTCCAAGGGGTTATCGGTGGGGCGCAATACATCCAGTTCTTGCTGGGCAAAGTAGCCAATGGACAGGCCTTTGCCTTCCGTGACCCGGCCTGCGAGTGGCGCCATTTGCCGGGCAATGGTCTTGACCAGGGTGGACTTGCCCTGCCCGTTGGCACCCAGAATGCCGATGCGCTGGCCTGCCTGCACGCTGCGCTGTACCTTGCGCAGGATCACGGTATCGGGTTGGCCTTCGGTGCGGTAGCCAAAATCTGCACCGTCAATCACCAGCATGGGGTTGGGCAGGTTGGCGGGTTCTTTGAATTCGAAGGTGAATTCGGCTTCGGCCAGCACGGGGGCGATGCGCTCCATGCGCTCCAGCGCTTTCACCCGGCTTTGTGCCTGGCGCGCCTTGGAGGCTTTGGCCTTGAAGCGGTCGATGAACTTTTGCAGGTGGGCGATTTTGTCTTGCTGGCGTGAATAGCTGATTTGCTGCAATGCCAGTTGCTGCGCCCGCAGTTCTTCGAACTTGCTGTAATTGCCGCCATAGCGTGTGAGTTTGGCGCTTTCGATGTGCAGTGTGACCTGGGTGACGGCATCCAGAAATTCCCGGTCATGGCTGATGACGATGAGCGTGCCGCTGTAGCGCTGCAGCCAGGATTCCAGCCACACCAGCGCGTCCAGATCCAGGTGGTTGGTGGGCTCGTCCAGCAGCAGTAAGTCGCTGGGGCACATCAGTGCGCGGGCCAATTGCAAGCGCATGCGCCAGCCGCCAGAGAAGCTGTTCACGGGCCGCTGCAGCTCGGCCACTTTGAAGCCCAGCCCCAGAATCAAAGCCTGCGCCCGTGCCACAGCGTCGTGTGCGCCCGCATCGTGCAGGTCGCTGTGCGCCTGGGCAATGGCCATGCCATCGTCGCTGGCCTCTGCCTGCATCAAGCAAGCCTGCACTTCGGTCAGGCGTGTGTCCCCCGCCACCACAAAATCGGTGGCGGATTCGCTGGTTTCGGGCATGTTTTGCGCCACCTGGGCCATGCGCCAGTGCGCAGGCACCTCAAAGTCGCCGCCATCTTCGTGCAGCGTGCCGTTGAGCAGCGCAAACAGGCTGGACTTGCCCGCACCGTTACGGCCGATCAGGCCCACATGTTCGCCAGGATTGACGGTGGTGGTGACACTGTCGAGCAGCACCTTGGCACTGCGGCGCAAGGTGATGTTTTTGAGATTGATCATCCTACGTTTTAACTGTTTTTGAAATTAATAGCCTGGGTAGGGGTACATGGTTTTGCACGAAGACCCTGATGCGAATTTTTCTTTTCCATAGTTTGGGTCAAAGGTGACATTATAAAGATAATCCACGTAATTGATCGTTGCATTTCCTCTGGAAATTCGGTCGCGAGCTATCATGTTTAAAATGTCAACTTTATTATCTGGGGATCGCCCGTCCCAGGCTGTTTCGTCTCCATCAAGTCTGATTCGGCTATCTTTTCCATTAGGATAATAAACTTTTATTTGATCCCTGTCCTTGCCTGATGCATGTAGAATAAACGAGGGCTCTACAGTGGGTTGATTCAGGAATAGGCCTCGATTGGCAGGTATTTTGAGTGATGGTTGATTGAAAAGATGTTTAATGGAATTCAATAAATCAACTTGTTGGGCGTATGTTTTTATCTCGCCCTTTGGTAGATTGGCATCGCCAATCACAACGAGGGGTATTCTTGCTCGGGCGGATTCCCCGAATGTTTTGTGCTCAATTAGACTGATTGGAGTATATGCTCGGTGATCTCCTGTAATCAGAAGAATTCCACCATTTGAGAAGTAATTTCTTTCTTTGAGCTCTGTATAGAATGAATTGACTGCGCTATCCATGTATTGATAAACGTTGACCTCTATATTGGATTTGGTTGATGGATCAATAAATGGAGGGTGCGTTGAGTGCGTCATTAGCACGGCAGAAAATGGCTGGGTGGATGAGGTCTTTCTTTGGTCCATCCAATTTATAACCCGCAAAAATAAAGCTTTGTCTTCTACACTTCCGAAAAGTCCCTTTTCGAAATTTTGATAGAATGGGTAATCTGGGCCTTCTATGTAGTCAAAGCCGATGGATTTCGCCCAGCCGCCAAGGTTGGTAAACTCAAGGGATCCGTTTGAGAAGAAGAGGGTTTCATGCCCTTGGGATTTCATGAAAATCGGGAATGAATCTTCAATGCAGTCAAACCCTTGAAAGGCATCGACGCTTCTGTAACGCCCAATAGATGGAATTGGCGTTCGACCAGTCATCAAGGATATCAGGCCGCCATCAGTGGTAAATCCATTTGCAAAAAAATTGCTAAAATAAGTATTGTTTTTTGCGATTTTTTCAATGAATGGGGTGTATTGATCTGTGCGATTTATGAGTGAGTTTAGGTGGTATGCGGAAAATGATTCAATTACGAGAATAATTATGTTTCTGTTATTTGTATATTTGTTGGTTTCTTTTGCTTCTATAATTTTCGATGTTTCTTTGTGATTTTCGTTTAATTTTTGGCTGTAGTTTTTCTCTGCCCCGGAGGGTTTGTTGATCTCTATGAAATTTTTGACGGTATCGTTAAAAATATAATCTGGCTCTAAATTAATGCTGGTATATAATGCTAGGGTTATTAGTCCTGGGAAAAATGTGAGTTTGGAAGCGTGAGTATTTTTTCTTGTATACCAGATAAATGCTATAGAGGAGCAGAAGCTAATTGTTGAGAGAATAATAATAAAGAGGCCCTGTGAGGTGCTTTTTAGTGCTTTGATAAATGTCCATATGGCTTTCGTTTCTTTTGAAAACAAAAAAATATCATTTAAGTATACGCGGTAATTGAGGGTTTTGTATGTTATTGTGTCAACCCAGAACATGAGCGTTATTAACGTCAGTGTCAGGCCAGCAAGAATTTTGAGTGTTTGAGTTTTTAGCGTAAAAGATAGGCTGATAATTATTAAAATAATGCTCAATATCAATAGATCATGGGTTAGCACGGGTGCAATGAAGCACCACTTGCAGCCAGCGAGTTGTGAGTGGGTGTGATTTACAAGAAGTGCACGATACCCAAATCCAAGAAAAAGGCTGGCAATATAAATAATTAGAATGATATTTAATTTTTGCCTTGTTTTTGATTCGGCACTTTTTCCTAGTGAATTTACCATGTCGTCAATTTACATATCCATCGATAAAGGAAGAGAGTAACGAGACTCGATTTGCCAGCAGCACCTGGTCTTCCCCAGCGCTGGTATCCAGCCAGAACACGGGCAAGCCAGGAAATGCCGCCTCGAAATGTGCGCGTTCGTTGCCGATTTCAAGAACCAGCACGGCGTTTTCGCTCATGTGCTGGGGCAATTCGCGCAGCAGTTGGCGGATGAAGTCCATGCCGTCGCTGCCGCCGGCCAGGGCCAGGGTGGGCTCGGCGCGGTACTCGGGGGGGAGTTGCGCCATGCTGGCGGCATTGACGTAGGGAGGGTTGCACAGGATCAGGTCGTAAGGGCCGGGGCAGGCGGCCAGGCCGTCGCTGTGCAGCAGGCGGATGCGGTTTTGCAGGCCGTGGCGCTCGACGTTGATGTGGGCGACGGCCAGGGCGTCCTCGCTGATGTCGGCAGCGTCGATTTGGATGTCGGGCCAGGCCATGGCGGCCAGAACGGCCAGGCTGCCATTGCCGGTGCACAGGTCGAGCACCTGCCGGGTGTCTTCGCCCAAAAAATCGTCAAATCCGCCATCAGCGATCAGTTCTGCGATCAGGCTGCGCGGAACAATGGTGCGTTCGTCCACATAAAAGGGTACGCCTTGCAGCCAGGCTTCGTGCGTGAGGTAGGCGGCGGGTTTGCGCGTGCCGATGCGTTCTTCAAAAAGTGTAGCTACAAGCGCTTGATGGGTGGGCGTTACGGGCTGATTTGATAGAGAATCCGGGTTGTCGTCCAGGGGGCTGTCCAGGGGCAGGCCCAGGCGCCAGAGCACGAGCCAGACGGCCTCGTCGCGGGCGTTGGTGGTCCCGTGGCCAAAGCCGACGCCGGCCGCTTGCAGCAGCCGTTCGCCTGCCTCGACCAAGTCGCCCACGGTGGCGCCAGTCAGCGGGGGGAGGGGGGGCGCAGGGGGCATGCTCATGCGGCAGCACCTGTGCGGGCCTGGGCCTCCAGGAGTTCGAGGGTGCGCCGGTAGATGTTTTTCAGCGGCTCGATGTCCGCCAGCGCGATGTGTTCGTCGATTTTGTGGATGCTGGCGTTCGGCGGGCCCAGTTCAATGACCTGGGGGCACAGGGTGGCGATAAAACGCCCATCGCTGGTACCACCGGTGGTGGAGAGTTCTGTCGCCAAGCCGGTTTCTTCGCTGATGGCCTGTTGCACCGCTTGCACCAGTTCGCCAGGGCGGGTGAGGAAGGGTTCACCGCCCAGGGTCCATTGAAGCTCGTATTCGAGTTCGTGGCGGTCCAGCACGGCGTGCAGGCGCTGCTTGAGGCTTTCGGCGGTGGATTCGGTGCAAAAACGGAAATTGAAGTCGATGGTGACGGCGCCCGGAATGACGTTGCTCGCACCCGTGCCGCCGTGGATATTGCTCACCTGCCAGCTGGTGGGTGGGAAATGGGCGTTGCCTTCGTCCCAGCGCATGGCGACCAGCTCGGCCAGCACTGGAGCCGCCTGGTGGATGGGGTTGCGCGCCAGGTGCGGGTAGGCAATGTGGCCTTGGATGCCGTGCACGGTGAGCTTGCCGCTCAAGGTTCCGCGCCGGCCGTTTTTAATCATGTCGCCGGTTTGGTTGACCGACGTGGGCTCACCGACGATGCACCAGTCCAGGCGTTCGCCCCGCTCGCGCAGCCGCTCGACAACGACCTTGGTGCCATCCACGGAAGGCCCTTCTTCGTCGCTGGTGAGCAGCAGCGCCATGTGCATGCCAGGGTCGGGATGGTTGGCGAGGAATTCTTCCAGTGCCACGATGAAGGCGGCGATGGAGGTCTTCATGTCGCTGGCGCCACGCCCGTAGAGCTTGCCGTCCCGCACGCTGGGGGTGAAGGGCGGGCTGCCCCATTGCTCCAACGGGCCGGTAGGCACCACGTCGGTGTGGCCGGCAAAAACTATCGTTTTAATAGCTGCTTGCGCTGATTGGTTGGGCGTTACAAGGCGTTTTGCCCATAAATTGCTGACGCGGAAACTGTCCGGGCCGCTGTCCATGCGTTCGCAAACAAAGCCCAGGGCCTGTAAACGTTCGGTGATCAAGTCCAGGCAACCGGCGTCGCTGGGGGTGGTGGAAGGCCGGGCAATGAGCGACTGGGCCAGTTGCAGGGTGGGAGACATGAAAAAAGAACGGCTTACTCGTGCTTGATGTCGAGCACGATTTCGGTAAAGGACGGGGCGTCGTCCTGTTGTTGGGCTTCCCGGGCTTCTTTGCTGGCCTGGGCGGTTTTGGCGGCGAGCGAGAAGTCGTTTTGCAGACGCCACATCAGGTTGGTGGGGGAGTCGGCGTAGGCCAGGCCTTCCTTGCGGTCGATGCGGTTCTCCAGGATCAGGCGGGCCAGATCTTCTTCGAACGTCTGCGAACCTTCGGCCATGGATTTTTCCATGGCCTCGCGCACGCCAGAAAAATCACCTTTGTCGATCAGCTCGGCGATGAGCTTGGTGTTGAGCATGACCTCGGCGGCGGGCAGGCGTTCGCCTGCCGCTGTGCGCACCAGGCGCTGCGAAATGATGGCCTTGAGGGCGGACGACAAATCGCCCAGCAGGGTGGGGCGCACTTCGACGGGATAGAACGACAAAATGCGGTTGAGTGCCTGGTAGCTGTTGTTGGCGTGCAGTGTG
>CAZRFF010000021.1:0-14979 GCA_964599265.1 uncultured Simplicispira sp.
CGAGATCCGCACCGACGAAGGCCGCTACCGCGCCTGGGGCCAGGCGCTGGACGTGGAGAACGGCCTGGTGCGCTTCAACGGGCCTTACGACAACCCGGCGCTCGACATCCTGGCCATCCGCCCCAATATTTCGGTGCGCGCGGGCGTGCAGGTCACCGGCTCGGCCCAGGCGCCGCGCGTGCGCCTGTACGCCGACCCGGACCTGCCCGACGCCGAAAAACTCTCGTGGGTGGTGCTGGGCCACAGCGCCGCCAGCGGCGGCAGCGAAGCCGCCCTGCTGCAGCAGGCCGCGCTCGCCGTGCTGGGCCGCCAGGGCGGGGGCACGGGCGGCCTCTCGCGCCGCCTGGGGCTGGACGAAATCGGCATCAAGGGCCCGGGCCAGGGCGAGGACGCCAGCGCCGCCGCGCTGACCCTGGGCAAACGCATTTCGTCGGCGCTGTACGTGACCTACGAGCACAGCCTCTCGGGCACGCTCGGCACGCTGTACCTGTTCTACGACCTCTCGCGCCGCCTCACGCTGCGCGGGCAGACGGGCCGGGTGAGCGCGCTCGACCTGGTCTATACAGTGCGCTACGATTAATGGTCAAAACAGGCTGCAGGGCAATCGTGGCAAGCGCGAAAAGCTATCGGAAGCAGAGCAAACCGCAGCGCCTGCGCACACCCCGCCCAGCCCCCTTACAATGCTCGGCCTGCCTCCCCGTAGTTCAATGGATAGAACGAGTGCCTCCTAAGCGCTAGATACAGGTTCGATTCCTGTCGGGGAGACCAAACCTTAGGCCGCACAGTTCCGAGAACGTGCGGCCTTTTTCTTTTTCTCTCTGAAAACCGGTCTTGTGTAGTGCGTAGAAGTGCGCTGAAGTGTGCCTCAATCCGGGGGTATCTGGGGGTACATTTGGGGGTACATTTTCCCAGAATGGGGGTACATCCAAATTTTCACCCCCAACCCCACGCCACCAGCCAACCAGCCGCGCCAACCCAGCGGTATGCCAGCCCCACCCCCAAAACCCCACCAGCCAGGCCAAAAGCGGGGGCAACAGCGCCAGCAGTGGCACACACGCAACAACGCGGCCCATACCGACACAGCGCCCAGGCCACGCCAACATCGGCCCGTGTCAACCAGTTTGTCAATCACTTGAAACCGCTACCACCTAGCGCGGCAGCGAGGCACGAATTACCCGCAAGCCAACACCATCGGAAGAACCTAGTAAGGTTGCATTTAGTGCCATACATACGCCAGCAACCACCCAACGATTCTGCGTCAAATCCTTCCGGGTATGACCATTTTTACCGGGGACACCGGGGACAAACTTCAAAACGCTTATAACTAATTGTCGCCATTGAATAATTCAGTCCCCGGCACTACCGGGGACAAACACTCATCCACCGGGGACACCGGGGACAAAATTAGCTATCCACAGAGGGATTACCCTGAATACTGTCGTTTTTTGGAAGTTTTACAACTTTTATAAGGAAAACCAAAACAATCACGCGCAATTTGTTTTACCTGAATTTTTTCGACAGGTTGCAAATTACGCCACTACTTCGGGACGTTGCCACGCCGAACAGCACCCACCGGGAATAGGTGCGCACGTCCGCACCAACAGGCATTCACTTTCCCCAGGGCCAGCGACTGGCGCGGGGGCCGTGCCGCCACGGCCGAGCGCGAACCACAGCACAAAAACCACGGCAAGCGCTACAACAACAATAGCAATAAATGCACATGAAGCCTTCACTTAACCCCCCTTATGAATGCCGGTGAACAGCCCGAGAGGGCGGCCCGAATTACCCGCACGGGGCGATCCCAGGAAGAACCTACAAAAACCATATTGGCGCTGTCGCCTGCCCAGCCCCATTGGGTGGCTGTGGCATCTTGAACGTAGCTTGCGGCCCAAGGCTGGCGAACCTGGTAGCCGCCCCTGCGCCCCGGACAGCCAAGCCCTGCAGGGCTCACCTCTTACTGGTGCCAAGCCAGCCCCACCCTAGCACTGCACAGCGCGAATGCGCTCCCCCCGCCGCCCTCCCGGCGGCACGGCAGGGGCGCAGGCGCTCACACTTCCAGGCTGAAGATGGCGGGTTTGATGCAGTAGCACCGGGCCTTGCCGATGCCCGGCAATTTGGTGCTTATCGTGTAGCGGCCTGCTTCCTTGACCTCAAGGCAGCCGTGCGACTCCAGCACCTTGCACACGGCCAAATGGTCGAAGCCCTGGCATATTTCGGCCTTGAAGGTTTCGGCAAGAACGAAGTATTCAAACGACACTTCTTCCCCCAGGGCTGCGGGCATGCGGTCGCCGTACTCTGTGCCGTGGTCGCTGTTGGTCTTGATAGGTTCGCCGCTGGCATTCAGCATGCGGCGCACGCCTGCGCGTTGCAGGGTCTTGGGTGCGTGGTCATCCGCCCCACGGTGCCACATGGCAAAGCGGCCTTCACCGTGCATCTCCAGAAAGCGGCGCACCTGGCGCAGCATGGCGAACACCTCGCCATTGCCTGCGCCCCCACGCGCAGCCAGCCAGGCATTGAAGCAAGCGCGGGCCGCTGCCTCGGGTTCATAGGGTGACCAGCCGGTAAGCCCGGCCTCGGTGGCAAGCTCCCCAGCCACAGCCACCAGCGCAAAGCGGGCCGCCACGCGGTGCACCTGGCCCGATGCATTGGCCTGCACCCACTGCCCTGCAATGGCCTGCACCCCCTGGCGCACGCGCCGTGCAAGGGTGTCGGCATTGGCGCATGCCCACTCAAGGAAGGCGCGGCCCGGCGCACCATGGCAGGCCTGCAGCTCGCGTGCAAGGTGGGATGCGAAAGCGGCCCCGCCATCAAACCCATGCAGCGCTTCAAACGCCCCCAGGCCCGCGCCCGCATCGGCCGGTATGTCTGCCATGCGCACCTCTTGCCCGGTTCGTGCACGCTTGGCACCTTCAGCCATGTGGTCAGCCAGGCCCAATTCCCCCGCACTGAGGAACAGCAGGCGCCAGGACAGGCGGGCACGCGGGGCGCCATTGCGGGTGGCGCGGGCCTTGCTCTGCTCATTGGCCAGCATGTAGGCGCACTCGCCCGCCACCTTGCCCTCTACCTGCGCCAGCTCATCGAGGATCAGCAGCGAATCGCAATGCTGGGCCGCGATGGCCTCCAGCGCGTTATCGGTGGTGCGCCAGCGCTGCATGTAGCTGGGGCCGCCGTACACGCTGGCAGCCACGCGCAGCGCCGTTGTCTTGCCGCTTGAGCTGTCGCCCCGCAGGTGAAAACCCCCGCTCTCCATGCCTGCCGGGCGCAGCAACGGCCCAGCAAAAGCGCAGGACACGGCAAACACCAAGCGGCTATTGCCAGAGCACAGCGCCCCCACACGGTCGCGCCACGCCACCGCATCGCGCTTGATGCGGAAGGTGTTCTCCATGGCCGCATCGCTCTGAAAAACGATGCTCCCGGCTTCGTCCCCGATGGTTTCATGGGGCAGCACAAAGGCGGTGCCGTGCCAGCCTATGCGGTCTGTGCAGGTGGCGAATTTGTCAGGATGCCGGGTCTGAATGTATTCGGTCAGCCGGTTGCGGGCCGCTGGCGATGTGGCAATGCGCAAGCCCATGTTCAGCAGCGCGGCGCGGTATTCGCCGCCGTCGCCGCTCAGCATGCGGGCGGGCATGGCCCATTGCTTGGGCCTGCCCAGGGGGTCGGAAAAATGCAGCAGGTAGCCCCAGCCGTTGCCCTCGGCATCGCGGGTCAGGGCCTGCACATCAAGGCGGCTGCACAGCCACAGCGGCGCCAGGGGTTCGCCGTTGCGGCCAAAGCCGCTGAAGAACACCCCTTCATTGGTCACACTGAAAGCGTCATGCACGCCTGCGCCAGCGGCTGGCGCATCATCGGCCCCGGCAGAGCCACGGGCGGGGCGCTGGCGCGGCTTTTGTGGTGCGGCCGGGGCTTGGGCTTGGGGGGCATCAATGGCGGCTTGCACAGCCTGCGCAACGGCCTGCAGGCCCTGCGCCTGGTGCTGGTCGTTGAAGTCGAAGTTTTGCAGCTCACCATCGGCCGGGGCGCCCGTGGGGAACACCGCCACCCCGCCCACAGCCTGCGCCGCTGCCAGGGCTTTTTCTCGGCCGGTGTTGCGGCCGGTGCGGGCCTCGGTGGCGCGGTCATCATCGCCAGCCAGCACGATCAGGGCGCCGGGGTGGCGTTGGCGCAGGGCCTTGGCAACATGCGCCAGGTTACCCGCATCAAACGCCACGGCCGCGGGGTGCCCCGTGGCCTGGTGCACGCTGGCGCAGGTGGCGTACCCCTCGCCCACCACCAGCACAGCAGCGCCAGTAGGGTCACCGCACCAATGCCAAAGGCCGGACTTGCGCCCGCCCTTGAGGAACTGCTTTTCAGGGCCAGTCTTGGGGCGCTCGGGTTCTATGGTCTGCAGGTTCCACAGCACGCCGTCTGCATCGTACAGGGGCACTGCCAAGCGGCCCTGCGACATGCAGCGCACACCGTAGGCACCAACGCCCTTGCGGGCCAGGTAGGGCGCCTGTAAGGGGTCTGTCACGGGCTTGCACCCATCCCACAAGGCCAGCGCCTGCGCGGCGGCGTCAGCTTGTGCAGCCTGCCGTGCCTGTTCCTCGGCTTGCTGGCGCTGCTGGCGCTGGAGTGCCTGCGCTGCCACGGCTGCGGGGTCTGGTGCGGCCGGGGCCTCGCTGCCCTTGGGCAGCACAAAGCCATGCTGCTTTGCCAGGTGCAGCAGCGTGCCTATGCCCACACCCCCACCAGCCTTGATGCTGCGCCAGGTGCTGCGGCAATCGCTGGTGCTGCAGCCGTCTGCCGTGGCGCTCCAGGCCTCAAACAGATCGCGCCCGGTATCGTCCGGGAATTCGCTTTTGATGGCCATGGCCACCCGCGCCCATTCGTCACGCGGCAGGGTTGCAGGGATGTGCACCAGGGCGGCGCGGATCAGGTCGGTGGTGATGGGTATGGTCATGCGTCTGCGCCATGCTCCCGCTGTATGCGCTGCTCCATTTCTGCGGCAAGGTCTAGCAAATCCACGGCGCGGCGCAGCGCTTTATCGGCGGGCATGGCACGCAACGGGCCAGCCTGCCCAGGCTCTGCATACTGGGCGTGCACCAAGGCACGGGCCGCACCCCTGCACACCGCAGCAATCAGCGCCACACCAGACGGCGAATCGACCATGCAGGCCCCGGCCCGGATTTCATGCATAGGCCACCAAGCAAGAACCCCAACGTCAACATCCAGCGCCCCAGGCTGGGCGGCATACGATTCGGCGTTACTGGCACGCTTGAACAGATCAATCACATGGCCGGTACTCATCGCGCACCCCCATAAGTGCCCGATGCGATAGCCAGTTGCTTCAGCACCTCATGCGCGACGTCCTTCAGACTGGACTCCCCAGCGGCATTGGTGGGCACAGCAAACGAACGACCGCCCCCGATCTGGATATTCACCACCCGCGTTACGGCAGCCCCCACAGGCTGTACAGCACCAGCGCCCCGCCCTGCCTCAGGTTCAGCCGTCTGTGCTGGCCTCACGCTCCGGGGGGTGGTCGCCTCTGTTGTCTCGGTCTTTTGCGCCTTCTTACGAATAGACGCCATCACCGCTTCCTCAATCGCATCATCGAGCTTCTTCATGTTCACAAAGGGCGTGCCCCACGACCCACGATCCTTCAGGCGGTTGAGGTCGAAGGCATCGGAAAATGCCAAGGCTTCTTCCTCACTCAGCCCTGCGGTTTTCGCCTTGTCAAACACAAACTTCTTGCCGGTGGGCATGCCCGTTTCTTCGCGCACCTTGCCCTCGGCATCCAGGCTGCGGTGCTGGCTGTCCATATTCCACTTCTTGTTGTAAAGCTCTATCTCCCGTTCCTTGAGCTGGTTCGCCTTTTCCTGCGCCGCAATCTCCCGCTCTTTCTGCGCGTTCAGGCGTTCGAGTTCCGTGGTCTGCTCACGGATTGCCTTGGCTGCGCGGCCGTGCGCGTCTGCGGCCTTGTCGGTGGCATCCTTGAGGCGCAGCGTGCTTTTCCCTGCCTTGTCCACTTCAACCTCAAACCCACGCATGGCAGCGCTGGCAGCGACCCAGGCGGGTGCAATGCCGTTATTCGCCGCAATGGCAGCCTCTGCGGCCTTCTTGAACCCCTCGCCCAGCTCACGGGCGCTGGCCTTGCCGCTTTCTGCCAGCGTGTCATAGGCCTCTTTGGCGGTGTCTGCGGTTTTCCGCAAGGATTCGTCGCTGGTAATGCCCAGCGCCTTCATGGCTTCGCGCACGCTGTTGATGCCAGGCGTTGCCTTGTCGAGCGCATCCTTGAGGGCCTCTGCCTTCGCCTTTGCCTGATCCAGCAGGCCATCGGCGATCTTGTCGCCCAAGGCACTGCGCACTTTTTCAACCTGAGCACGGACGGCTTCCAAGGCTTTTCCGCTGTCGGCTGCATCAATGGCCTTGACAAGGCTGCTTGTCAGCGCACGCCCCGTGTCAATGCCCGCAGCCTTGAGCTTGTCCAGGCCGTTGATGATGGCGTCAACATCGTTGATGGCGCTACGCGATGCCGCGCCGATCTTGCCCTGCAGTACATCAAAATCCTGCCCCGTGCGCCGGACGGCTTCACGCAAAACGGCGTCCATCATTTGTGCCACACGCTCACCCTCACGGGCCGCCCCCATGAAGGCGGCGCGGGCGGTCACCTCAAACTGCGCCAAATCCTTGCCATTCAAGGCCTTGGCCCATGCGCCCTCCAACTCAGCGGCAGACACCTTGCCGTCGGCTGCCAGCTTGTCGAGGGCTGCAGAAAAATCGCGTATCCCCTCGATCTTGCTCAGGTCAAAGGCCTTGGTGACCTTCTCCAGGGCAGCGGCAGCGCTGATACCTTCCTTGGTCAGCTTGTCAAACTCGGCAATGCCCGCCCGCACAGCATTGGACAGCTCAAACTGCTTATCAATGGCGGTCTGTATGGCGGCAGCCAGGCGTGCGCGGTCGGCTGCCGCCTCCTTGGCAATTTCGGCAGCCAATTTGTCAGCGCGGGCCAACTCTTCGGTACGATCCTTGTAGCCCGCCAGCTTGGCCGCAGCCTCGCCAATCCAGGTGCCAATGTCTTTGAAGTTCGTCACCAGGCCCAATAGCGTGAAGGTGCGCAGACTGGCCAGAACGGTGGCAACCCTGCCCACGCCAGCCGCTGCGGCATTGGCAGCGGCCCCTGACGCCACCAACTGCGCGTTATGGGCTGCTGTGGCGGCGGCTGCCTGTTGCGCCGCTGTACTGATACCCAGGAAATGCTGCGCCAGCCGCAGAGCGGCAAACGCGGCGGCGGCCTGCCCCACATCCATCAACAGGCCCGCGATGGTCTGCAGGTTGCCTGCCAGGGCATTGATGGCGGTGGCTGCCGCCGTGCTGGCGCCGGTGGCCTTGTCAGTCTCTGCCACGTACAGTTGCCACTGCGTGCTCAGGTTTTGCAGCGCCCTGCCCACGGTGGCAGGCAGCTTACTGAACTCCGCAGCCACAGTGTCGCTCTGCCCCTTCAGGGCACCTATGACCGTCTCGCTGGTCAGTGCGCCCGCTTCGGCCATCTTGCGCAACTCGCCGGTTGTCACGCCCAGGCCGTCAGCCAGCGCACGGGCCAGGCGGGGGCTTTGTTCCATGACGGAATTGAATTCATCGCCCCGCAATACGCCACCCTGCAGGCCTTGCACAAGCTGGGTGATGGCGGCGCTGGAGGCCTGGGCGCTGGCGCCGCTGAGCTGGATTGCCTGGTTAATAGTCTCGGTCAGGGCCAGGGCGCCAGCGGTGGCATCCGCCGTGGACTGCCCGGCATCCTTGCCCGCCTGCGCCAGCCGCGAGAACAGCGTGCCCGTTTCTTCCAATGCGCTGTTGGTGCGCAAGGCAACGTCCTGCACACCCGCCCAGGCAGTGCCGAAGGCCTCGCCCTCCCCAGTCACCAACTTCAGCCGGGCCTGCAGGTTGTTGACCTGATCCGCCGTTTGCGCCAGGTCGGTGGCCATGGCCTTGAAACCGTACAGGCCAGCCAGCCCTGCTATCACCCCTTGCAGGCGCCCGAGCTGTTGGCCGATGGATTCCACGCCATCACCCATCTGACGGTGGGTGCGCGCCATGGTGTTGCCTGCATCCTGCGCACCTGCGGCGGCGCGGCCATAGGCCGGTGCGATGCCTGCAACCGACGTGCGCACCAACTCGACTTCATCACGCAGGCGGCTTTGGGCCTGCGCTACGTTCTCACCCGCAATACCATAGCGCGTCAACTCGCCCACTGCAGCCTTGAGGGCTGCAGTGCTTTGCAGGTGGGCTTCACGCGCCTTGTTCACGGCTGTCTGCAGGCGGTGCTGGCCATCGGCCTCTTCCCGTGTCATCACGGCGCCGCGGCCCACCTGTTTCGCATAGTTTGCGGCTTCGGCCTCGGCAGCCTTGAGGGCACGGCCTGCGGCGTTCGCTTCGGCCTGCAGGCGGGTGAATGCGGTAATGGCCGCATCCTGCGTGCCCAGCTCTCGCATCCGGTCGGCAGCGCCTTTGAGGGCGGCTTGCAGGTCACCGCTGGCGATCTTGGCCATATCCTCCAGTTCGTCGCCCAACTGGGTTATAGATTTTTGTCCGTCAACTTCGGCACTGATCTTGATGCCTATTTCGTGCATGGGAAGCCTCTGTTCTTTATGGATTTGGCAGCGCTTGCGGCCTGGTGCGGCACGGCGCTGCTCATGGGGTGGCGCCAGTAGGCGGGTTGCAGCGGCTTCATGTCAGACGCGGCGCCAGGTCTTCGGGTTTGAGGGGCAGGAAGCTGGCGCACAGCGTGCTGGGCTCGCCCGGCTCGGACGCTGCCACCAGCACCTTGGCCGCGCCCGATTCGTACACACGCACCACGCCGTCTGCCTGCAGCGTGGCCCGCTTGCGCTTGCCATGCCGATCCCGGTAACACGCCTCCAGCAGCGGTTTGGGCGTGCCATCCTTGCGCTGCATTGCGCGGGCGAGATAGTTCGCCACGTCCGGGAAGTCGATCAGGTCAGCCGCCTCGATTTCACGGATGGGTTCGCCCGTTTCCTGGTCGAACAATTCCACGGTGCCGGGCCACGCCACCATGACACGCACGCGGGCGCCATACAGCGCAGCGACGCGGTTGAACAGCACGCCGTCACCTGGCACCAGGCGGAGCAGGTGGGGCACGGCGGCGCACAGCCTGCGCCTTGCCACGTCACGCGCTGCGGCCATGACTTGCTGCAAGGGTGTGGGCGGGGTGCCGCTCATGCTGCGCCCCCGGCATGCGCTTCGGCGATGCGGTCTTGCACCCACTGCAGCACGGCGGTTTCTGCCCAGGCCACATGCCGGGCGGACAAGCGCACGGGCTTGGGGAATTTGCCATCGCCGATCAGCGCATAGATGGTGGATTTTTTGCATCCCGTCAATCCTTCGACTTCGGGCAACCGCACCAGCCGGTCACGGGGAACGACTGGGCGGGACTGGTGGATAACTTGCATGAGGCGATTTCCTCCATTGAAGCCCCCGCAAGGCCAACATGGCACGGCGGGTATGGAGGGAATTGCAAGTCGGCAAACCTTGCCGGGAAAGTCGGCATTTGCCGGGCAGGTTTGCCGACTTGCATACGCCGGGTGCAAGGCAAGGAGACAGCCTCGTTCAAGGCCGCTACGCCCCTCGCAGGCCGGACAGCAGCGCGTCCAACCGCTCATGCACGTCACCCAGCACCTGCGCCGTGGTGTCGGGACATTCCACCCATTGCCTGCGGTCACGCACCAGCGCCAGGGGGTCGGTGCGGGGCTTTTTCTCCAGCGCCTGCATCTCGGCGGAGTAGTCGATTTCTTGGAGCACGCGCCGGGCCTCTACCGCGAAGGCGGCAAGGCCGATCACGTTGCGCAGGTACATGAGTTCCAGTTCCTGGGCGTCGGTCATACCGCACTCCCTTCCGGCAGGCGACGCGCCGCATTCTGCAACTCGCCCACAACCAGGTCCATCGCCGCGATCAGCGGCCTCAGCCGATGCAGGAGCATGGCGGATATGTCGCCAGCTACCTCGTCGCCCGCAGCAAGAACATGTGCGGTGCATTCCAGGTAAACCACCTCGCCACGGCACCAGGCCAGCACGTCCAAGGGGGTTGCGTCGGGGTTGACGATCATGGCCGGGCGGTCACTACACAGGCCAGGCCAGTTTTCAGCCATGTGGCCGATAACGCATGTGCTTTGGGTGTTGTCCATGGTTCAGCCCCTCCCCATCGTCACGGCCTCGCCCACATCGGCACAGGCCAGCAGCTCGACAGCCACAGCGCGGGCCTGGGCAGCGGTGAAGAACATGGAGCTGCCGCAGGTATCACCCAGCATGCGCAACGTAACGCGATCACAGTGGTTGGCGGCACCGATGGTCAGGCGCGCACCATCGGGCAGCGTTACGGCAACATCGCGGGCGCTGTAGGCATCCCCGCCCTGTGGGGTGAAGGTGAAGGCGGTGGGGTTCATACCTCACCCCCTTGCACGCAAAGATGCACCTGGTTGACGGACGCCAGCGCCTGCACCAGCTTGCGCCGGGCGGCGGCGACGTTGCCGCGTTCCAGGTAGCTGCTGGCGAGGTTGCAGGCGTTGAAGGCTGCTAGCACGGGTTGCAGGTGTGCGAGGGGGATAGTGCCCGCATGGGGCTTGGAAGTGCCCGCGTGGGGCTGCAATGGCGCAGCGCTGCGGCTGGCCGGGGTGGTCGCGGTCATGGTCTGGATTCCTGTAGGTGAACCAAGCAACCCACCGTTTGCGTTTTGAAGCGCAGCAGGTGGACGGGATGTTCAAAACACGCCTACAGACGTGCGGGTGGCGTTGCCGTTCACCCCATCCCGCCCGAAACCATGGCGGGACGATGCAGGCGCACCAGCCCCAGGAATTAGGCGTGACAAAGCCCCGCTTGTCGGTGGGGGCTGCTACCGCTGTAGGTTTTGGTGTTTTGAAGCACCGGGCCTTTCGGCTTGCGCGCAGTGTAGCGCGATGCGGGCAGGCAGGGCAAGGGGCGGGGCTATGCGGCCTTGCCGGGGTTGCGCTTGCCCGCCTGGCTAGCTTGGGCCGCATCATCACGCGCCTGCTTTTCCCGGCGGGTGATTTCACGGGCGGGCAGGCCGGTGATTTGGACAAGCTGCTGTGTCGCGTCCCGGCCCGTCAACGTGGCGCGCTTCTTCGCCAGCGCCTCGCCCGTCCAATCGGGGCTTTGGGCCTTATGGGGCACCTTGCCAGCCGGGGCAGGCGCGGGGGCTGGGATTGCATCGGCCCCAGGCGTCGTGGCGGCATGCCATGCGGCAATGAAGCGCGAAGGCTGTTCTTCGATGCTTTTGAGCCACTGCACCACATCAGCAGCGGCAACAAGCGCCTCCGACACATCGCTGTGTATCGGGGCTGCAGACGATTCACCGTAGGCGTTGCCGCGAATGTCGCGCTTCTTGCCAGAGAACTCCAGGCGGATCACCTGCCTGACACATGGAACCACGCCAGCGACCACGGCATCCGATAAAGCGTAGTGCATGGCAAGTTTGGCGCTGCGTGCCGCCACTCCAGTATCAGTACTGGGGCGCTGAAACTGCGCCACACGCCAAACAAACATCTTTTCAGGCCATCCCTGCTTAATCTCTTCATGGGTAAAGTCGGCACCGGATTGCAGCACGGCGTCATAGAAGGCAAGCGCGGCCATGGCCTGCCTCAAGCCGCCAAGGCCGGTGCAGGCTGCACATGCATGGGCGCGGCCTTGAAGTGCTCTGCAGCCTGCCACACGTCATAGTCGCTTTGCCGGGCCAGCCACACACGGGCACTGCCGCCGCGTTCCACGCCCAGCCATGCCTCGATGCGCAGGGCCATTTCCGGCGATATGGCCGCCCGCCCATGGAGCACGCGGGACAAGGCCACGCGGGACACGCCCAACTGCCGGGCGGCTTCGGTCACGCTCAAGCCCAGCGCGGGCAACACGTCATCGCGCAGCGTCAGGCCGGGGTGTGGGGGGTTGAACATGCGTGCCATGGTCGTTGCTCCTATTGCTCTTTCTCAGTGGTAGTCCTGATAGTCCACCAGCACGGCGTGCACCCCTTCAAAGGCAAACGTCATGCGCCAATTGCCATTCACAGAAACGGCCCAATGGCCCTGCAACGGGCCCAACAGGGGGTGCAGCCCCCAGCCGGGGATATTCATGTCCTGCGGGGCCTGCGCCTGGTCGAGCTGCGCCAGTTGCCGAGCCAGCCGGGGCGCATGGGCTGGCTGTATGCCCGCCTTGGTGCCCCGTTCAAAGAAGGCCTGCAGGCCCTTGTGTCGGAATGACTGAATCACGCCTCCATTGTATAGCGCAACGACACAAAATGCACAAAGCGGCATACCCGCAAGCAAGCTGCCCGCCCCGGCCCAAGGATGGGCGCCAGGGGAAGGCCCTCACGCGCTCATTTCCGGGGTCGTGCATGCGCGTCCATTGGCTGGCCTTGCGGCCATGCGTGGCAGCGGCTGGCCCGTGTACCTGCACCAGCCCAGGGGCAGCGCACGGGGCAAAGTGGCAGGCCGGGGATGGGGGGCGGGAGAGTAAGAAACAGAGTAAATTTTTCACTATGTAATAAATATTCTATTTGTCCCCGTCTAGTCCCCGTCTAGTCCCCGTTTAGTCCCCGTTTTGTCCCCGGTACCTTTCGCCCTTGCAACCCGCATGAATCCTAGATTCCTGGGTTTTGTCCCCGTGTCCCCGGTGTTTTTGTGTTTTCCGGGCGGAAAGACTTTTCCGGCTGACGCAAAAAACCCGCCCGGCAGTGCTGCGGGGCGGGTGCTGACAGGGCTGGCGCAGGTGCTCAGGCGGTGCGTTTTGGCATCGGCACCACGTTGCCCGCCTTGCGGCCGTCGAGGTAGTCCGCCCACCACTGCATGAGGCGCTCACGGTCTTGCATGTAGGTGCTGCGGTGGTAGGCGGCGCGTACCTGGTTGCGCTCTTTGTGGGCAAGCTGGCGTTCGATCACATCGGGGTTCCAGCCGCACTCATTGGCCACCGTGGAGAACAGCGCCCGGAAGCCATGGGCCGTGGCCATGTTCTTGTAGCCCATGCGGGCCATGGCCGAGTTGAAGGTGTTTTCGCTCAGGGGCTTGCTGGGGTAAAAGGGGCTGGGAAACACCAGCTCACGGGTACCGCTCAGTGCCTGCATGCTGCGCAGCACCTCCAGGGCCTGGCAGGACAAAGGCACGCGGTGTTCTACGCGCATTTTCATGCGCTCAGGCGGTATCACCCACAGGGCCGCGTCAAGGTCGAATTCTGCCCAGCGTGCGCCGCGCACTTCACCGGGCCGTGTACCCGACAACACCAGCAGGCGCAGGGCGTGCACGGTGTGGCGGTCGCCGTCATAGGCTGCCAGCTTGTTCAGGAATTCGGGCAAGTCCTTGTCCGCCAGGGCTGCACGATGCTTCACCTCGCGGGGCTTGAGGATTTCCGAGGGCACCAGGTCGAGCATGGGGTTTGTTTCAAGGCGCCCATGCGTCACTGCCCAGCGGTATATGGCCTTGATCCGCTGCAGCAATCGCCCGGCCTGTTCCCCTGCCCCGCCCGCCTCTACAGCTTTCACTGCATCCATGACTTCACGGGGTTTGATGCTGGCCAGCGGGCGGGCGCCCAGCTTCTTGAACACATGACCCTTGAGCGATGCACGAATGCGGGTCATGGTCAGGGGCTCCCAGCGGCCTGCCTGGTGTTTGAGCCAGTCTTCCGCTACAGCTTCCAGGGTGTTGACGGCTTCATGCTCTGCCTTGGCCCTGGCTTCCTTGCGCACCTCGCCAGGGTCGCCGCCTGCCTGCAGTTGCTGCCGGGCCTCATCCGCCCGCGCCCGCGCTTCCTTGAGGCTTACCGCCGGGTACACCCCCAGCGCCAGCAGCTTTTCTTTGCCGCCGTGGCGGTATTTCATGCGCCAGTACCGGCCGCCCGCCTTGGTCAGGTCAAGGTACAGCCCGCCGCCGTCAAAGTGTTTGCCGGGCTCCGAGAGGTTGCGCAATTTGGCATCGGTCAGCTTCATGGCGGGGGGTATCCTTCGCAGTCTGGGGGTACATTTGGGGGTACATTTTGAACCACACCTTCACAGACATAGCATTCATGCGGCCTAGCGGCCTAAGTTCGAGTGCTGTCGGGGCATTGCGCAGCGTGGCATGCGGACGGGCTGCCTATTGGTAGTGGTGCCTGCAGGCAATCACGGTCAAGTCGGCATCATCCACCGCGTACACCAAGCGGTGGGTGTCATCAATGCGGCGTGACCAAAAGCCGCTCAGGTTGCCCACCAGCGGCTCAGGCTTGCCGATGCCTTGGAACGGGTCACGCCGGGCGGCGTCGATCAGGGCATTGATGCGCTTGAGGGTCTTTTTGTCCTGCCCGTGCCAATACTGGTAATCGGCCCACGCAGCCGGGGTGAAGGCTACGCCCCGGCTCACGCTGGCACCAGCTCGCGCCGTTTGGCCTTGCCTGCCTTGTACTGCGCAATGGACTGCGCCAGGTGCGCCGCGTTGGCAGGGCTGGACAGCAGGTGCAGGGTTTCAGCCATGCTCTGGTATTGGGCCAGGGACATGACCACGGCGTCCGCCCCATCGCGCCGGGTAATGATGGTGACATCCGCATCCCCTTCAACGGCATCAAGTACCGACTTCAAGGAATTGCGGGCCTCGGTGTAACTGACGATACGCATAGGACACCCAATATGTTCAATTTTCTGTACATGTATTGTATGGTCCGAGGGAGCGGAGTGCAATGGTATGGCTGGTGCCATCAAGGCAGCCGTGCAAACGGATCCACCTGCTCCGCCAGCGATGCCGCCCCCGCCGCAGGCCGTGCAGAGCGTTGGGCTGCCATGTCGGGTTCAGGCTTCACGGTGACTGGGTTCGGAGTGAGTGGGGGCATGCTGCGGCCATAGATGCGCTGCACGCGCTCGGCCAGGGTGGGGTGGCTGTCGAGCCAGCGGTCCAGGCCATGGGCGCCGCCCGCATCCACCAGCAGCATGTGCTGCACCGAGGGGTGGCCCAGGCCCATGCGGTCGGG
>CAZRFF010000022.1:0-14756 GCA_964599265.1 uncultured Simplicispira sp.
ATGTCCAGCTTGATCTGTTTGCCCGTTTCTTTCGACGCTTGGCGCACCACGGCATACAGGCGCTCGGAAATGCCCTCGAACTCCACCATGCGGGTGCGCAGCAGATCGCGCTGCAGTTCACGCGCCTGCCGGCCTTGAGCGATGAGGTCGTCTTCGGCGCCTTCCATGGCGCGCATGAGGTTGCGCTGGATGGTGGCCACGTCGTTCACCGACTCGGCCATCATGCGCGTGAGCTCTTGCACACGGGTGAAACGATCGAACTCCAGCGGATCGAACCCCGCCGCCGAATCCTTGGACAGCGCCAAACGCGACTGCATTTGCGACTCGGACTGCAATTCGATATCGCGCAACTGCTGGCGCAAACGCTCCAGGTTGCCCGTCAGATCGGTCATGGAGCTGCGCAATTGCCCCACACGGGCTTCCAGGCGTGAACGCGAAATCATCACCTCGCCAGCCTGGTTGACCAAGCGGTCGAGCAGCTGTGCCCGCACGCGGATTGTGTGGCCCGACGCCGTGCGAACAGGGGCCACGTCCAGCGCCTGCGGGCGGGCCAATACGGGACGCGCCACCGCAGCGGCGGGGACCGGTGCAGTTGCAGGCGCCTGCGCAGCCACCGGCGGCACAGAGGCTTCGGCCGCCGTAGCCACAGGGGCTTCTTCGCGCACTGGTGTCACCACCACCGGCTCGGTAGGCTCCTGCGCGCTGATATTGCGCAGCGCATTGAACACCGTCTGCAGACCATCGAAGCTACCCAAGAGCGGTTCCACATCCGACGCTTGAACCGTGTCCACATCGATTTGCTCGATGGCCGACTCCAGGCGGTGCGACATTTCGCCCAGCCGCATGGCACCTGCCAGGCGTGCGCTGCCCTTGAGCGTGTGCAGAGCACGCAGCACCTCGGTGCGTGCTCCCAGGTTGTCGGGCCGCCCTGCCCACTGGCGCAAGGCGCCGCCCAGCGTGGGCAGGAGTTCGGCCGCCTCCTCCTCGAAAATGGGAAACAGGTCGGGATCGATCACGTCCACCGCATCGATCTCATCGTCGATATCGACCACCACCACGGGCTCGGCCTGTACGGGGACTGGCGCCGCCACAGGGACGAGCAAGGCCGGGGCCACAAGGGCCGGCATGGGTGGCGCCACCGTTTCTTGCGCTTCTGGCAACGCGGGCACTTCCGCCTCTGGGGTTGCCGCCGCCGCTTCTGCGGCGGACTCTGGCTCTGGCTCGACTGCCGGAACCGTTTCTTCAGGCTCTGCCAATTCGGGGGCAGCGGGCACAGCTTCCGCAGTGTCTACTGGCACCTCTTCGGCCTGCACCTCCTCGGCCTGCACCTGCTGCGCTGCCTGCATGGCTTGGGCGTTTTCGATGCGCCAGGCTTCCATGGCCTCTTCGGCATCCTCATAGGAGGGCGACTGGGTGCTGACCACTTCGATGGCCAGGATTTGCTGCAAGGCCTCCAGCACGGCGGGATCTGCCTCTTTGAGGAAGCCTGCGGCAAACTGGTGCAACAAGCGGCGCACATCGTCGCCAGAGGCCAGGAAGGTCTGCATGTCCTGGGCCGAAATGCGGCCCAGGAGCTTGGCATGCTCCAGCGCATGCTCCAGCAAGCGCGCTGCCTGCGACAGGGCCTGGAAACCCACCGTGGCAGAGCTGCCAGCCAACGAATGCGCGAGCGCAATCGCATCGTCCGGCACAGGGGCGGCAGGCTCCAAAGCCCATTCTTGCAATGCCGTGACCAGGCGGCGCGACCATTCGTCGGCTTCGTTCAGGTACACGTTGTAGAGCGGGATGCTGATGCGCAAATCGCCAATGGCCTTGACGGTTTCGTCCATGGGCACGGGCGCAGAAACCGCTTCGATTTCGGGCAAGGCCTCCAGAGCCTGCTCCGGCTCTGCAGGCGCCGCTTCGGGCGCCGGCTGCGGTACATCCAGAAGAAAATCGATCTCCAGGGCGGCAGCCTCGGCCGGCTCGGCCACAGGTTCTGGCGGCACAGCCGCCGGCGCATCCAAAGCAGCGGCAAATTCCGAAAAGTCGATTTCCTCGGCCAGCGCGACCGACGCGGCAGGTTCTGCCGGGGGAGATTGCGTACTGGCGAACTCCAATGGTGCCGTGTCAGAAAAGTCCGGCACCTCCAGCAGGTCGGCTGCATCCAAGGGCTGGGCTTCATCCAGCACCGTGGTCGGGGCTTCTTCGCTCGGCACCACCGCAGGGGCCATCAGCTCGGGTTCTGCAGCCACCAGCGGTGCAGACACGGGCTCTTCAACGGCCGCAGGGGCTGGCGCCGCCCCAGGCAACACCAGATCCAAGACCTCGCCGCGCAAGCGCAAGGCATCTGCCGCCTCGGCAAAGGGCGCAGCCTTCCAGGCTTGCGCCTGGCCAGCCGCAATGCCGTCGGCCCAACGGCCAAAGGCTTGCATGGCCTTGCCCGACAAATCCACCAACGGAGGTTGCACCGGTTTTTGTTCGGCCAGCCAGGCGTTGAGCAACTGCTCCAAAGACCAGGCGGCTTCACCAAATTCATTGAGCCCCACCATGCGCGAACTGCCCTTGAGGGTGTGGAAGGCTCTGCGCAAAGTGGTTTGTTCGCTCAGATCTCCTGGTTCGCTGCGCAGATGGTCGATCGCCGCCAGACCGTTGGTGACCACTTCGCGGGCTTCTTCCAGGAAGATGCCGAGCAGTTCGTCGTCTTCCTCTTCTTCCTTGAACACCAGGGTCACCGCTGGCTGTGGTGGCGCCACAGCGGGCTCTGGCTCGACAGTCACAGGCAATTCCAGGGGCGTGGTGGCCAGTGCGTCAAAGGTGGGTTCAGGTTCAGCGGGTTGAGGCTCGGCAGCCGCATCTTGTACAGGCGCTGCCGCCTGTGGCACGGCCACCGGCACCGTGGCAGGCACTGCGTGCAATGGCTCACGGGGCAGCACCTCTGGCAGAGGCACTGCGGCGCGCTCCTCCAGGGTGTGTGCCAGGTCTTCGGGTGCTTCGGCCTGGTCGCCGGCCCTGGCACGGGTACGGCCCATGAGCAAGCGCAGTTCGCCCAGTTCTTCGTCGTACACAAAGAGCTTGCGCGCCATGGCGCGCTGGTAGCTCAGCATGTCGATAAGGAAACCCAAAGCCCCCAGGCTGTTGCCCAATTTTTCAAAGGTCTGGCTGCGCTCCTGCACATCGGCAGGCTCGCCCACCATGAGGCGCTCCACCGTATCGCGCATGCGCAGCACCGCGAGGGAGGCTTGATCCAGGCCCAGCACCGAGAGCACCCCGCGCATCTGCGCCAGACGGCTGGGCACATTGGCCAGTTGCGCCGTGTCTTCGGGGTTGCGGAAAAACTGGTCCATGGCACGCTCGGCCTCACCCAGCGTGGCGCGCAACTCACCCACCACGCTGCCCATGGTCTGGTTGTCGCTGACGCGGCGGTACAGCTCCTCCATCCAGGGTTCCAAAGGTTCGGGCTCGGCCCCTGCCGATACCGCAGCCAGGCGCTCGGCCAAGCGGCCCGCACGCGCCTGCATTTGTTCTTCGGATGTATCGGTTTCTTCGAGTGCTGCCTGCAGATAAAGCACCGAGGTGGCCACTTCCATGGCCAGCGCAGGTGCGGGCGGCTCGCCGCTGCGCACCGTGAGTTCCATGGCCTTGGTCAGGGCCTGTGCCAGCGTTTCACTGCTGCGGTGGAGTTTGCGCAGCGAATCACACACCAGGCTGAACTGGTCGGCTGCTGGCTTGAGCTTGTTGCGATCCCCGCCTGCCAGGGCCGACCAGGTTTCTGCCGCTGCAGAAATGCGTTTGCGTGCCTGGGCCAGCACAGCCGGGTCAAAACGGCCAAAACGCCGTGCTTCGTAATCCACCGGCACCGAGCGATTGAGGCCAAACGCCTTGCGTACGGCTTGCAGGTTGGGCAAATCAGCGTCTGGGGCAGGACGGGCCTGGGCACAGAAAAATAACAAATCCTGCACCAACCGATCGGCCACGCCGGCATCGCCGCGCGCCAGGGTGGAATACTGGATCAGCACGCGGGAAGCGACCCGCTTGGCGTACACATCAGCGTGGATCAAACCCTGGCTGAATGCCTCGAAAAAGCCGGCGCCGATCTTCCAGAAAGAACGCACCTGCTTGTCGGTTTGCGCCGCCGCCAATCCCAGTGAGACATCGCGCAATTCGCGCGCCGCATCCAGGTCGCCATCTTTGACAATGCGCAATACCGATTGATCCAGGCGCGAACGGGTCGCAGGCCCGTAGGCCAGGGCCTGGGCTGGCAAAGCCATTTCGGGTTCACGAAAACGCCGCTCCACAGGCCAGAGGTCGGCCGGGTGCACGCGCTCGACACCCGAGAGCGCCTGCACGTCACGGTACTGCGGAAACAACGCCACCGGCGACACGGCCTTGCCGGCCAGCACGCTTTCCAGGAATTCGCTCAGGGCAAAACAGGCACGCTCAATGGCACCCGCGGCATCATCGGTGCACAGTTCAGGGCGCTGCACAAAGCGTTGCACCGCCGCCTCCATGGCGCGCAGCACCAAGGCGGGGGAGGCCATGCCGACCATCTCCAGCGCGCCACCCGATTGGTGCAGCTGCTGGCGCGCCATGCGCAGGCTGGCCACATCCAGGCTGGCCAAATCGGATTCACGCGCCAGATCAGCTTCATGCACAAAACGCCGCAGCGCCTTGACGGCACCATCAAGCGATTTGCGCAATTCATCCAGCACCCACGCCAGGGGGCCCAAATCCTGTTCGGTCTGGGCGCCTTCGGCGGATGCGGCGTTGACGGGATCAACAGATGTCATGGATGGGTTCCCGGCTTCACTGAGCCCGAAGGTAAAGGGGTTGCGTCAGGCAATCTTGAATCGCGACACCGATTGGCGCAGCTCTTCAGCCATGGTAGAGAGTTCGCGCACCTGCTGGGCCGTGGTGCGTGTGCCCTCACCCGTTTGTTCGGTCACAGCAAAAATGTGCTGGATGTTGTCGGCCACTTCGTTGGCCATGGTGGCTTCACGCGACGTGGACGATGAAATTTGCTCAATCAGGTCAGCCAAACGGCGCGACACGCGGTCGATTTCGGTCAGTGCCGTACCGGCAGAGTCAGACAGACGCGCCCCTTCCACCACACCCTGGGTAGAGCGCTCCATAGCGGCCACGGCGTCTTGCGTATCGGTCTGAATGGTTTTCACCAGCGCCGAGATCTGGCGCGTAGCGTCGGCAGAGCGTTCGGCCAATCGCTGCACTTCTTCCGCCACCACCGAGAAGCCGCGGCCGGCTTCACCAGCGGAGGCGGCCTGGATGGCAGCGTTCAGGGCCAGCACGTTGGTCTGTTCGGTAATGTCGGAAATCAGTTCGGTGATTTCACCAATCTCTTGCGAGGATTCACCCAGTCGCTTGATACGCTTGGACGTTTCCTGGATCTGGTCGCGGATGGAGTTCATACCGCCGATGGCGTTTTGCACGGCCTGCAGACCGGAGTCGGCCGCTTGCAGCGATTGGCGGGCCACCTGGGCAGATTCCTGGGCTTGCGAGGACACGTCGTTGATGCGGCCTGCCATGTCCAGGACCGACTGGCCGGTTTCGCGGATCTCGCGCAGCTGCTCGGTCGAGGCCGCCAGCAGTTCGGTCGAGGTGTTGTCCACCATGGCCGTGGTCTGCGCCACCCGGGTGGCTGTTTTTTGCACGCTGCCTACCAGCTGGCGCAGTTCTTCCACCGTGTAGTTCACCGAGTCGGCAATAGCGCCGGTGATGTCTTCGGTCACGGTGGCTTCCTGGGTCAAATCGCCTTCGGCCACCATCTGCAGTTCGTTCATGAGGCGCAAAATAGCCGCCTGGTTGGCGTCGTTGATGCGCTTGGCTTCCTGTTCCTGGCGGCGTGCATCGCGCTGCTGCACTTCAGCCAGTTCCTGGCGGTGGCGGCTATCGAGCAGCTGCACACGGGCAATGCCCACACCGCACAGCAGCACGAAGGCACCCACCAGCACCAGCGCGGCCAAGGGACCCACGCCCACGCCCGTTTGCGCCGACAGCTTGCTTTGCAGCGCTTCCAACTGGCGGCGCATAGGCTCGCTGTCGCCAATAATGCCGGTTTGCGCTTCACGTGCGGACACCAAGCCCTGCAGGTTGCCCAAAATGGCGCCCGCCTGGTTGCGCGTGTCTTCGTACACCTTGATCAGCGCCTGCAATTGCTCGCGCGTCTGCGCATCCTTGGTGGCCGGGAGGCGCAGCTCAGGGCTGCCATCGAGCAGACCTTGGGCGATTTCCTTGAAGGAGTTCAAGTCCTTACCCAGCAAGAACACGGCTTCAGGGCTCACGCCTTCGGAGGTTTGGAATTCGTTGGCCGATTTACCAATACGCTGCGTCAACATCACGAGCTGGCCGGCCGCAGAAATTTCTGCAGCCGATGCATTTTGCTGCAGCTTGAGCGAGGAGATGGTTTCGGCAATTTCCAGCAGGTCGGACGACTGGCGGTTGATGGTGCGCAGAGCGTCACCCACCTGGGTCAGGATTTTTTGCTGGCCCATCACCACGGCGGCATTGCGCTCGGCACGCTCCATCAAGGGCGTAATGGCTTCCAATTCCGGGCGGTAGGGCTCGCCCAGCGAATGCACACCCAGTTCAGCGTCACCGCTGTTCAGTGCGCGTACGTTGCGCGCCAGCACGCCCGAGCTCTCGACCACGTCGGGGAAGGCCTGGGGGCTGCCCACCAGGGCCTGCGACACCGATTTGGCCAGACGCTGCGACTGCATCAGCGACTGGCCCGTGGCCGTCAGTTGCTGGGCCACACGATCCGCCTGTTGCAGCACCCAACCCGCCACCAGCGCCAGCACCACCACACCCAGTGCCAACAGCATGAGCAAACGCCGCTGGTGGCGCGCCGGGGTGGACTGCCCCAAGAGCGGTAGCGTGATCAAATCAGCCCGCGTTTCGGTTTCTGGCAATTCACTGAGCGGAGCATCCGGATCGCCCTGCACGCTGTCCAGGCCATCGGCCTGGTAGGGCTTGAGGTCGTCTGCCACCAACTCTCCAGGGTCGGCAGCGGATCCTGCTTCGTTCGATCCAGCAGGCTTGCGGTTGAACAGATTGGCGATGGTGTTGACAACAGACATGGGGCAGCCTTACAGAAAAACTCAAGCACTGATACTTAAAAAATCGTGGTTTTGCGACAGAACCTGGAGGTTGAGCTCCTGCCAACGCTGGCCCTCGCCATCCACATACACCGAGCCCCAATAGGGCGGCGCATCCTCCGAAGGTGATTCGGAGGCAACGAAAGCTTCCGTCCCGCGCAGGCCTGCCAAGCGATCGACCAGCAGGGCCGCGTTCACTTCCAGCACAGGGTTGAGCGCCAGCAGGCTGGACTCGGCCAACACCTGCTCGGTGCGCGGTGCCGCCTTGCCCAGAAGCCCCGCCAGGTCGATCACTCCGGCCAAGCTGCCGCGCAGGTTGGCCACGCCCAGAAACCAAGGCTGGGTATACGGTACGGATTGCACACCCGCCCAGGGGAAAATCTCTCCCGCATGGCCTAAGGGTAAAAGGTATTTGCCCCCGGCGGCCTCGACAGCCAGCCAGGAGGACACCGAGGATTGCTCGGTGCGTGCCGCCTGCAGGCGGCTGGCGAGTCGAACTTGGAGTTCTCGCAGTGCTTCGCGGTTGGCCATACAAACGGTGGGTGGTTCAGTTCAGCGCGTCAATTTTGGCCTGCAGTTCGGCCGGATCTACCGGTTTGGTGATATAGCCACGCGCGCCCTGGCGCATGCCCCACACCCGATCGGTTTCCTGGTTTTTGCTCGTGCACATGATGATGGGCACATCGGCATACAACGGATCGCGCGAAATGGCACGTGTGAGTTGAAAACCATTTTGGCCAGGCATGACCACGTCCATCAGGATGAGGTCGGGTTTTTCTTCGGCCAGGCGCTTGAAAGCCTCTTCCGCGTTCTCGGCGGTGCGCACCTGCATGCCTTTTTTCTGCAGCAAATCGGTCAAGAACATCAGCTCGGTTTTGGAGTCGTCTACGACGAGCACTTTCTGGATAGGCATTACGTTGCTCCTTGATCGGATTGGCCAAACTGCTGCACGGCCTGCAGCAACTGGTCTTTGGTAAAAGGTTTGGTTAAATATTCCTGGCAACCCACCATGCGGCCGCGCGCCTTGTCAAAAACACCGTCTTTGGACGACAGCATGACCACCGGCGTGCTGGCAAAACGCGGATTGCGTTTGATGATAGCCACTGTCTGGTAGCCATCGAGTTTGGGCATGAGGATGTCGCAAAAAATCAGCTGCGGATGGTAGTCGTTGATTTTGGCCAAAGCATCAAAGCCATCATCCGCCAACACGACCTCGTGCCCGCCTTGTTTGAGAAAAATCTCAGCGCTGCGGCGGATGGTATTGCTGTCATCCACCACCAGCACTTTGTAAGTTGCGCTGCTTGAAGTCAATTGTTCCTGCTCCCATGGAAAATGCGGCGAATCCGCGCCACCCTCACCGCTGCTTTCACACCACTGATTTTGGTTATTTGTCTCAAAGCGAGGCGACGATGCATGCGTAGTATCCCAAACCCACGCCCAGAGCCGCTATGCCTTTTTCTCCGTGATAACCCTAGTACCCCATGTGGCCGTCCGTTCGTTGACCACCAAGCTGACACTAAGCTGTCGGCCACAGCTTAAGGGGCCTTCACATAGAATGCAACGATTCTATCCAGCCTTCCGCACGGTTTTTTGCTGCCTGACAACAGCTTGCCACACCTTCCTCACGCACAAGGCCATGTCTGACCCATGTCTGACGATCCGTCCACCGCCCTACCCCACGCTGGCGATACCCAGTCTTCTGGCCCGCCGCCTTGCGTGCTGGCGTTCAATGCCTGCGACCCCAGCGGGGCCGGGGGCTTGACCGCAGACATCACCACCATTGCCTCCGTGGGCGGCCACCCGATCGCCATCGCTACCGGAGCTTATGTACGGGACACGACACAGATTTATGAGCATTTCAGCATGGACGATGAGGCCGTGGGCGAGCAAGCGCGCACGGCATTGGAAGACCTGTCCGTGCAAGTCATCAAGGTGGGTTTTGTGGGCAGCGCAGAAAACCTGAGCACCATTGCCGAACTCACATCGGACTATGCCGACCTTCCCGTGGTCAGCTACATGCCCCAGCTGTCCTGGTGGGAAGACCCCCATGCCGAACAGTACCTGGACGCCTTTCGCGAATTGTTGTTGCCGCAAACGTCGGTGTTGGTTGGAAACCACAGCACCCTATGGCGCTGGCTGCTGCCTGACTGGGAGAAAGAGCATAGCCCCACGGCGCGCGACATCGCCGCAGCTGCTGCCGGTATGGGCACCCCCTACACTTTAGTGACCGGCATCCCCCTGCCCGACCAACACGTTGAAAACGCTTTGGCCAGCCCCGAAACCGTGCTGTGCCACCACCGGTTTGAATTGTTTGACGCCACGTTCACCGGCGCAGGCGATACCCTGAGCGCCGCCCTGGCGGCCTTGCTGGCATGCGGCAGCGACCTGGCAACCGCCTGCACCGAAGCACTGGAATACCTGGACCACTGCCTGGAAGCGGGTTTCCGCCCCGGCATGGGCCACGTCATCCCCGACCGCATGTTTTGGGCCGCGCCCGAAGACGGCGACATACCCACCCTTGATAACGAACCCAACCAAGAACCCAGCCTTGAAGGCTATGGATTTCCCTGCCATGACACCAAACACTGACCTGAATCTTCCCTTGTTCGACCGCGCCAAAGCCGTGATTCCGGGTGGCGTTAACTCGCCCGTGCGTGCTTTTCGCGCCGTGGGCGGCACGCCCCGCTTCGTCAAGCGCGCCCAGGGCGCCTATTTCTGGGATGCGAACGACCAGCGTTTCATCGACTACATCGGCTCCTGGGGCCCCATGATCCTGGGCCACGGCCACCCTGCCGTGCTGGAGGCCGTGCAAAAGGCCGTGCTCGAAGGCTTCTCGTTCGGCGCGCCCACCGAGCGTGAGGTTGAACTGGCCGAAGAAATTTTGTCCATCATGCCATCCATGGACATGGTGCGCCTGGTCAGCTCGGGCACCGAAGCCGGGATGAGCGCCATCCGACTGGCGCGCGGCGCCACGGGCCGCAGCAAGATCATCAAGTTCGAGGGCTGCTACCACGGCCATGCCGACGCGCTGCTGGTCAAGGCCGGCTCGGGCCTGGCCACCTTTGGCAACGCCACCAGCGCCGGCGTGCCGCCCGAGGTGGTGCAGCACACGCTGGTGCTCGAATACAACAACGTGCAGCAGCTCGAAGAAGCCTTTGCGCTGCACGGCAAGGACGTGGCCTGCCTGATGATCGAGCCCATTGCGGGCAACATGAATTTCGTGCGTGCCAGCGTGGATTTCACACGCCGCTGCCGTGAGCTGTGCACGCAGTACGGCGCTTTGCTAGTGTACGACGAGGTGATGACGGGCTTCCGCGTGGCATTGGGCGGCGCGCAGAGCGTGTATGCCAAGGCCATCCCTGGTTTCGAGCCCGACATCACCGTGATGGGCAAAGTGATTGGCGGCGGCATGCCGCTGGCGGCCTTTGGCGGCAAACGCGCCATCATGGAGCATCTGGCGCCGCTGGGCGGCGTGTACCAGGCAGGCACGCTCTCGGGCAACCCCGTGGCCACGGCCTGCGGCCTGGCCACGCTGCGCGAGATCCGCAAGCCCGGTTTCTACGAGGCGCTCTCGGCCTCCACGCGCTCGCTGGTCGATGGCCTCAAGGCGGCGGCTGCCGCAGAGGGCGTGCCTTTCAGCGCCGATTGTGAAGGCGGTATGTTCGGCTTTTTCCTTCTGCCCGAACTGCCACAGAACTACGTTCAGGTCATGCGCACCGATGGCGCGCGCTTCAACCGCCTGTTCCACGGCCTGCTGGACCGGGGGGTCTACATTGCACCTGCGCTGTACGAAGCCGGCTTTGTGAGCGCAGCGCACACCCGGCAAGACATTGACGCCACCCTCGCCGCTGCACGCGAAGTATTCAAGGCGCTGGCTTGATGTCTGCGCTCAAGTGGTTTTTTTCGGGCACGGTGCTGGTTCTCAACACCGTGGCGTTTTGCCTGCTCATGCTGCCGTTTTCGCTTGCCAAACTGGCCCTGCCTTTCGCTCCCATGCGGCGTGCCATTGACACCGTGCTCAACGGCATTCCGCTGTGGTGGATCCGCGTGAACAACGCCTGGCTGATGGCCGTCAACCGCCAGCCCTGGCAGGTCAGCGGCACCGAAGGCCTCAATCCCCATGGCTGGTACCTGGTGACCAGCAACCACCTGAGTTGGGTGGACATTCTGGTGCTGCAGCGCGTGCTGGGCGGGCGCATTCCATTGCTCAAATTTTTTCTCAAATACGAGCTGATTTATGTGCCCTTTCTCGGCCTGGCCTGGTGGGCGCTGGATTTTCCGTTCATGCGCCGGGGCGGCGGGGCCAATGCGCGCCGGGACATCAAGGCCGCACGCGAGGCCTGCGAGAAATTCCGCCTGCTGCCCACCTCGGTGATGAGTTTTGCCGAAGGCACCCGCTGCACGCCCGAGAAACGCGCCCAGCAGCAATCGCCCTACCGCCACCTGCTTGCCCCCAAGAGCGGGGGGCTGGGCATGGCCATCACCACCATCGGCGAGCTGTTCACCGGGCTGGTGGACGTGACCATCGTCTATCCGCAAGGCACGCCCAGTTTTGTCGATGCCATGTGCGGCCGCTTGGGCGAGGTGGTGGTGGTCGTGCGCCAGGCCCCCATCCCCACCGAGCTGTACAAAGGCGGCGCACGCCAACGCGCACAACTGCAAGGTTGGCTGGAGGGCATCTGGCAGGCCAAGGACGAAACCATCAGCCAGGTGCTGGGGCGCGCCCAAACGCCCCGTTGATGCCTCATACGGGTTTGCATTCAGCCGGATAACGAGGCGGGAAGCCGTAGACAGTGCTGTAGCACGGCAAGGCGAACCAACGATGTTATACGGTTGAAGGCAAATCTGTATCAGTGCCGGAAGTGGCGCACTCCGGTAAACACCATGGCCACGCCGCGTTCGTTGGCGGCGTCAATGACCTCCTGGTCGCGCATGGAGCCGCCGGGCTGGGCCACGCAGGTGGCGCCAGCATCGACCACCACGTCCAGGCCGTCGCGGAAGGGGAAGAAGGCATCCGATGCCACCACGGTGTTTTGCAGCGAGAGCTTGGCGGCTTCGGCCTTGATGCTGGCGATGCGGGCCGAGTCCAGGCGGCTCATCTGACCTGCGCCCACGCCCATGGTCATGCCGTTTTTGCAGAAGACGATGGCGTTGGATTTGACGAACTTGGCGACCTTCCAGGCGAACAGCAGGTCTTGCAGTTCTTCGGGCGTGGGCTGCTTGACGGTGACGACCTTGAGGTCGGCCAGCGCCAGCTCGTGGTTGTCGGCGGTTTGCAGCAGCAGGCCGGAGCCTACGCGCTTGGATTCGATCGCGTTTCGGCCATTGTCCCAATCGATCTTGCCGCCTTGCGGCAGGGCGATCTTCATCAAACGCACATTGACCTTGGGCTTGAAGATTTCCAGCGCCTCGGCAGTGAAGTCCGGGGCCATCAGCACTTCGACGAATTGCTTGACCACGGCCTCGGCTGCCGCCTTATCGACGGTGCGGTTGAAGGCGATGATGCCGCCGAAGGCGCTGGTGGGGTCGGTCTGGAAGGCCTTGGCATAGGCTTCGTGCGCATCCTGGCCCACGGCCACGCCGCAGGGGTTGGCGTGCTTGACGATGACGCAGGCGGGGGTGTCGAAGCCCTTGACGCATTCCCAGGCCGCATCGGCATCGGCGATGTTGTTGTAGCTCAGTTCCTTGCCCTGCAACTGCACGCCCGTAACCAGCGAGCCGGGCGCAGGGTACAGGTCGCGGTACAGCGCGGCCTGCTGGTGGCTGTTTTCGCCATAGCGCAGGTCTTGCAGCTTGATGAAGTGGCCGTTGCTCTGGCCGGGGAACAAGGCACGTTCGGGCACGTATTCCTCGGATAGTTTTGCGTCCTCGAACTGGACGCTGGACAGGTAATCGCTGATCGCGCCATCGTATTGCGCGATGCGGTTGAAGGCGGCGACGGACAGAGCAAAGCGCAGCTTGCCGCTCAATTTGCCTGCGGCTTGCAGTTCGGCCAGCACGGCCTCGTACTGGTCAGCGCTCGTCACCACGCCCACGTCCTTCCAGTTCTTGGCGGCGCTGCGCACCATGGCGGGGCCGCCGATGTCGATGTTCTCGATGGCATCGGCCAGCGTGCAACCGGGCTTGGCGACGGTGGCTTCGAACGGGTACAGGTTCACCACCAGCAGGTCGATGGTGTCGATGCCGTGTTCCTGGAGCGCGGCCATGTGCGCGGGCAGGTCGCGGCGGGCCAGCAGGCCGCCGTGGACTTTGGGGTGCAAGGTTTTGACGCGGCCATCGAGCATTTCAGGGAACTGCGTAACCTCTGCCACTTCGGTCACGGGCAGGCCCTCTTTGGCCAGCAACTGCGCCGTGCCGCCAGTGGACAGCAGGCGGATGCCCAGCTGGTGCAAGGCCCGTGCGAAATCGACGATGCCGGTTTTGTCAGAGACAGAAAGAAGTGCGTTCATGGTGTCAAGGATTTAATGAAAAAAGATGCTTCAGCGCCCGTCCATCAAGCGCAATTAGCTATTTTTTAAATAGCAATACGATCACAGGAGATTGTGCTCCAGCAGTTTTTTGCGGAGGGTGTTGCGGTTCAGGCCCAGCCATTCGGCTGCGCGCGATTGGTTGTTGGCGGCCTGGTCCATGACCACCTCCAGCAGGGGCTTCTCGACCACCCGCACCAGCATGTCGTACATGCCATCGGGTGTCTCACCCCCCAGGTCACGAAAATACCCATACAGGCTCTCGCGCACGCATTCCTCGATGTGTTTTTTACTCATTCAGTCAATCCCTCCAGTTCTGTTTTTTGTGTATCGCCCGCCGGCTGCGCAGGTGTCCACGGCGGAAGGCGATCCATCTGCTGGCCCAAGGCTTGCAGGTAGCCATCCACGGCCTGCCATTGCTCTTGGGCTTCGTCCAGGGTGTTGATGGTTTGCCGGAAAGCCTCGCCCCCCGGCAAGCTGCGCACATACCAGGCAATGTGTTTGCGCGCACTGCGCACCCCCGTGGCCTCGCCGTACAGGCGGTAGTGGTCTTGCAAGTGCTCCAGCAGCAGCCCCCGCAGTTCAGCCACCTGGGGCGGCGGCAGATGCTCCCCCGTGGCCAGGAAATGGGCCATTTCGCGAAAGATCCAGGGCCGCCCCTGGGCAGCACGGCCAACCATCAAGGCATCGGCCCCGGTGTGGGCGAGCACGGCACGCGCTTTCGCCGGGGTGGTGATGTCGCCATTGGCCACGACGGGGACGGAGACCGCCGCCTTCACAGCAGCAATCGTGTCGTACTCTGCCTCCCCCCGGTAACCTTGTTCACGGGTGCGGCCATGCACGGTGAGCATCTGTATGCCCTCGGCCTCAAAACGGCGTGCCAGCTGCACCGCATTTTTGTGCTGCTGGCACCAGCCCGTGCGCATTTTGAGCGTGACAGGCACCTGCCGCGCCGCACAAGCCTGCACCACGGCGCGCGCTATCGACACGGCCAGCGCCTCATCCTGCATCAGCGCCGAACCCGCCCATTTGTTGCACACCTTTTTGGCCGGGCAGCCCATGTTGATGTCGATGATCTGCGCGCCCCTATCGACGTTGTAGAGCGCGGCCTCGGCCATCATGGCCGCATCAGTACCAGCAATTTGCACGGCAATCGGGCCGCTCTCGCCCTCGTGGTTGGCACGGCGCGAGGTCTTGA
>CAZRFF010000023.1:0-14477 GCA_964599265.1 uncultured Simplicispira sp.
CGCATGGGCGACGAGGCCACGCGCATGGCGCGCATGGTGCGCTCCATCATCGAGAGCGGCGCGGCGCGCGCGCTGCCCAGCAGCGACCTGCGCGTGGCCGCCGATCTGGCCTCGGGCCTGCTGCGCAAGGCGCTGGACGCCTTTGCGCGGCTGGACACCCGGGCGGCACTCTCCATCCTGAAAGAAGACGACCTCATCGACCGTGAGTTCGACGGTTTCGTGCGCAAACTCATCACCTACATGATGGAAGACCCACGCACCATCTCGCCCAGCCTGGATCTGCTGTTCCTGGCCAAGGCCATCGAGCGCATTGGCGACCATTCCAAGAACATTGCCGAACTCATCATCTACCTGGTCGAGGGCAAGGACGTGCGCCACCAGGCGCTGGAACACATCGAATCGGCCCTTCAATGAAACATTGCCCCCACGCTTCCTCGCTTCGCGCAGTTCGCTGCCCCCCGAGGGGGCCGCTTTTTCATCTTGGGGCGGCCCGGCGATGAAAAAATTCCCCCGCGTACTCATCGTCGAAGACGAACCCGCGATTGCCGAGCTGATTGCCGTCAACCTGCGCCATAACGGCTTCATCCCCATCTGGGTCGAGGACGGCGAGGCGGCGCAGCGCGAATTGAATGCCGTGCTGCCCGACGCCATCCTGCTCGACTGGATGCTGCCGGGCATGAGCGGCCTGCAGTTGGCGCGCAAATGGCGCAGTGACCCGCGCACCAAGCCCGTGCCCATCCTCATGCTCACCGCCCGCGGCGACGAGCCCGACAAGGTGGCCGGGCTGGACGCTGGCGCCGACGACTACATCACCAAGCCTTTTTCCACGCAGGAGCTGCTCGCGCGCATCCGCGCCGTGCTGCGCCGGCGCGCGCCCGAGCAGGTGGCCGACAGCGTCACGATCGGCGGCCTGCAGCTCGACGCCGCCACGCACCGCGTGAGCTGGCAGGGCGCGCCGCTCAAGGTGGGGCCGACGGAATTCAAGCTGCTGCACTACCTCATGAAGCACGCCGAGCGCGTACACAGCCGCGCCCAGTTGCTCGACAAGGTGTGGGGCGACCATGTCTACATCGAGGAGCGCACGGTGGATGTCCACATCAAGCGCCTGCGCGAATCCCTGGGCGCCGCCAGCGCCATGGTGGAGACGGTGCGCGGCGCGGGCTACCGCGTGACGGTGCAGCCCCCTCTCCCGCCGCCCACGCCACAATCCACCGCATCCAACGCTTGACCGGCTTGGATCACCCCCCTTTTTTTAGGCCGAATCAAAGCAATCCATGCTCTGGCGTTTCTTGGTATTTTTGGCCACGCAGTTGGCCGGTTCCGCACTGGGTTGGTGGGGCGCTGGGGCCTGGGGGGCCGCTTTTGGCCTGGCCCTGGCAGCCTGGTTGTGGTGGTTGGCCGAAACCTGGTGCGGGCTGCGCACCGTGCGCTGGCTGCGCCAAAATGCGCCGGCCGAACACACCCCGGCGCTGCACGGCCTGTGGGGCGAGGCCGCACAACGCACCCGCCGCCTGCTGCGCCAAGGGCAACAACGCGAACAGGCCAGCGCCACACGCCTGCAGGATTTCCTGCAGGCACTGCAGGCATCACCCAATGGCGTGGCTTTGCTGGATGCGCAAGGGCACATTGAATGGTTCAACCAGCAGGCGGCGGCCCATTGGGGGCTGGATCCAGCACGCGACCTGATGCAATCCATCGGCAATCTGCTGCGCGACCCCGCATTCACCGCCTACCAGACAGCCCAGGATTTCTCCCACGACGTGGTGTTGACCGGGCGCCACAGCACGCCCGAACACCCCATCCGCATTGCGGCGCACCTCCACCCCTACGGCGATGGGCGCAAACTGCTGCTTTCGCGCGACATCACCGCCCTGGAGCAAGCCGAGGCCATGCGCCGCGATTTCGTGGCCAATGTTTCACACGAAATCCGCACACCCCTCACCGTGCTGGCTGGTTTTATCGAAACCCTGCAGACCCTGCCCCTGCCAAAAGAAGAACAGGCCCGCTATCTGGCCTTGATGGCACAGCAGGCCAACCGCATGCAGCACCTGGTGCAAGACCTGCTCACACTCTCCCGCCTGGAGGGCAGCCCCATCCCAGGCTTCACGGAGTGGACACCCGTTCACCACCTGCTGCGCCACTGCGAGGACGAAGCACGTACATTGGCGCAATCCCTTGCCCAGTCGGGCGCGGCACCGCTGGCACTGCAGTTCCCCACCCCTGAATACCTGCACACCTGCGGCGACATTGCGGGCAATCCCGGTGAGTTGCAAAGCGCCCTGTCCAACCTGGTCAACAATGCCGTGCGCTACACCCCATCGGGTGGGCAGGTCATGGTGCAATGGCAAACGCTTGCCGACGGCAGCGCCCGTTTTTCCGTCCACGACACGGGCCCCGGCATTGCCCCCGAACACCTGCCGCGGTTGACCGAGCGCTTTTACCGCGTAGACCGCAGCCGTTCCCGCGAGACAGGCGGCACAGGCTTGGGCCTGGCCATTGTCAAGCACGCACTGCAGCGCCACGGCGCCACACTGGAAATTGCCAGCACCTTGGGCCATGGCTCGGTTTTCAGTACGGTTTTTCCGGCCGAGCGTTTGCGCGCCTAGAATCCCCCCGCACCCCGCCCCAAAGCCAGCATCCGCTGGGGGCGCCCCGCGCCAATTCCATGCACACCACCACATCCACCAACGAAGCACTGACCCCCATCGCCAACGACCAGCGCGTTTTCCGTTGGCACGACCACGCATCGCTGTGGTTCAGCCTGGGGGTGGGGCTTTTGGTGATGCAGGTAGGCGCCTACCTGATGCCTGCGCTGGGCACGCAAGAGGCGCTCGCTGCGATCGTGGTGGGTTCGCTGATCGGCGCGGGCCTGCTTGGCTGGGTGGCCCAAATCGGCTGCAACAGCGGCCTCTCCAGCGCCGGGCTGATGCACGCGGTGTACGGCCGCAGCTTTGCGCAACTGCCCATTGCGCTCAACATCGTGCAGCTTATTGGCTGGGGCACCTTTGAACTGGTGGTGATGCGCGACGCCAGCGTGGCCATCGCCCGCCAAGGCGGCCTGCTCGAAGGCGCTTACATGCCCCTGGCCACCACGCTGCTGTGGGGTGGCGTGGTGCTGCTGCTCATCAGCGGCTCCATGGTGCAGTTGGTGCGCCGCATCATTGCGCGCGTGGCGCTGCCGCTGGTGGTGCTCTCTTTGCTGTGGCTGTCGTGGCAATTCCTGGTGCTGGCGCAAGAGCAAGGCCTCGCCGCCATCTGGCAGCGCCGGGGCGATGGCGGCATGGGCGTGATGGCGGCGCTGGATCTGGTCATCGCCATGCCCATCTCGTGGCTGCCGCTGGTGGCCGACTATGCACGCCACGGCCAAAGCGGCCGGGCCGCGCTGCGCGGCGCATGGGCTGGCTATGCCGTGGCCAATATCTGGTGCTACGCCCTGGGGGTGCTGGTCGCCCTCACCCTGCCCAGCCAGGATTTGGTGACCGCGCTGCTGCTGGCGCAGGGTGGGTTGATCGCGCTCTCGCTCATCCTGATCGACGAAGTGGACAACGCCTACGGCGATGCATATTCGGGCGCCGTCTCCAGCCACAGCCTGTGGCCGCGCTGGGGTGTGCGCCGCTGGGGCATGCTGCTGGCCATGCTGTGCACGCTGCTGGCACTGGTGTTGCCCATGCACAGCCTGGAGCCGTTTTTGCTGCTGCTCAGTTCCGTGTTCGTGCCGCTGTTCGGCGTCATCCTGGGCCGACTGGCATGGGGCCCCAACGCCCACGCGCTGCTGCTGCAGGCCGGCAAGGCGCACGGATTGCCCATCGCCATCTGGCTGGCGGGCGTGGCCCTCTACCACCTGCTGCCCAAGCTGGCACCGGCACTGGGATCGGCCCTGCCTACGCTGGCGCTGAGTTTTGTGCTGGCCTGGGCCACGCGGCCCAGGCCTTAAGCCTCTGCAGCCCCCATTCACTGCCAGCCCCAGCGGCGGCAGTAAAACGCCTTCATGGCCTGGGTCAGCCCCATATAGCCCAGCAAAATCAAAGGCAGCAAGGCAAAGTACAACGGCGGCAATGCTTGCAATTTGAAGTAATGCGACAAAGGCCCCATGGGCAAAAAGATGCCTACGGCCATGATCAACGCCGTCATCACCAACAAAGGCGTGGCTGCGCGGCTCTGGATGAATGGCAGCTTGGCCGTACGGATCATGTGAACAATCAGCGTCTGCGTGAGCAGACCCACCACAAACCAACCCGACTGGAACAGGGTTTGCTGTTCTGCGCTCCGCGCATCAAAAACAAACCACATCATGGTGAACGTGATGATGTCAAACACCGAGCTGATAGGGCCAAAGAACAGCATGAAATGCCCTATATCCCCGGGCTGCCATCGTTGCGGCAAGCGCAGCAGCTCTTCATCCACACGGTCGAAGGGAATGGCAATTTGAGAAATGTCGTACAGCAGGTTTTGCACCAGCAGGTGGATGGGCAGCATGGGCAAAAATGGAATAAAGGCCGACGCCACCAGCACCGAGAATACGTTGCCAAAATTGGAACTCGCAGTCATCTTGATGTACTTGAGCATGTTGGCAAAGGTGCGGCGCCCTTCGAGCACACCCTCCTCCAACACCATCAAGCTCTTTTCCAGCAAGATGATGTCTGCCGCCTCTTTGGCAATGTCCACCGCCGAATCGACCGAGATGCCAATATCGGCAGCACGCAAGGCAGGGGCGTCGTTGATGCCATCACCCATAAAGCCCACGACATGCCCATTGGCCTTGAGCATGCGCACGATACGCTCTTTGTGCGCTGGCGTGAGCTTGGCAAACACATTGTGGTTTTCCACGGCCTCGGCCAGCTCCGCATCGCTCATGCCCTCAATGGCGCCGCCCAAGATAACGCCTTTTTGCTCAAGGCCCACTTCTTTGCAGATTTTGGCGGTCACCAGCTCGTTGTCCCCCGTGAGCACCTTCATGGCAACCCCATGCTCGGCCAGGGCCTTCAAGGCCGGGGCCGTGGACTCTTTAGGTGGGTCCAGGAAAGCGACGTAACCAATCAAAGTCAGGGCACTCTCGTCCTGCAGGCCATAAATTTCCTTTGCCGGAGGATCTTCCCTGGAGGCCACGGCGACCACACGCAAGCCCTCTGCGTTCAATGCGGCGGTGACGCTGCGGATACGCTCCAACAACTGCTGCGTCAGCGCCTCCACCTCGGCGCCATGGCGCACCTGGGTGCACACGGCCAGCACCTCTTCGAGCGCACCCTTGGTGATCAGCAGGTGGTGTTCATCGTGTTCAGCCACCACCACCGACATACGCCGGCGCGTGAAGTCGAACGGTATTTCGTCGATTTTCCGAAAATTGCGGGCAGGCTCCAGCTCCCTGGAAACCTCGGCATGCTCCAAAACCGCCACATCCAGTAAATTCTTCAATCCTGTTTGGTAGTAGCTATTGAGATAGGCAAGCTCCAGAACCTCATCGGACTCTTCGCCCCACACATCCACATGGTGGGCCAGGAAAATCTTGTCCTGCGTCAGCGTTCCTGTCTTGTCCGTGCACAGCACATCCATCGCGCCAAAATTCTGGATAGCGTCCAGTCTTTTGACGATCACTTTTTTATGCGACAAAAATACTGCCCCCTTGGCCAGGGTGGACGTCACGATCATGGGCAGCATCTCGGGCGTCAGCCCTACGGCAATGGACAAGGCAAACAGCAGCGCCTCCAGCCAATCCCCTTTGGTCAAACCATTCAGGAAAAACACCAGCGGCACCATCACCAGCATAAAGCGGATGAGCAGCCAACTGACCTTGTTCACACCCGATTGGAACGAAGTGGGTGCCCGGTCAACAGCGGTAACGCTGGCGGCCAAGGCCCCGAAATACGTTCCATTGCCCGTCGCCAGAACCAACGCCGTTGCCGCGCCCGACACCACATTGGTACCCATGAACACAACGTTATCGAGTTCCAGTGGGTTGCGCGTGGAGGCGTCTTTCTGCAGTACGAATTTTTCCACCGGCATGGATTCACCCGTCATGGCCGCCTGTGCCACGAACAAATCCTTGGCCGTGAGCACACGGCAGTCGGCCGGGATCATGTCACCCGCCGAAAGCGCAACCACGTCCCCTGGCACCAGCAGTTTGATAGGCACCTCCAGGTGCTGCGCACCACCTCCAGGCGCCGCAGGCCGCACCACAGTGGCCGTATTGCTGACCATGGCCTTGAGTGCATCGGCCGCCTGGTTGGATTTGCCCTCTTGCCAAAAACGCAAAAAGGTCGATAGCACCACCATCGTGCTGATGGTGGTAGCGCCTTTGGTATCGTCGGTTAGAAGAGAAACGATAGCCAACAGGCTGAGCAGTAAATTGAATGGATTTCGAAAGCAATGCCACAGGTGCGCCCACCAAGGCAGGGGTTTTTCGTGATCCACCTCGTTCAACCCCACCCGTTCACGCACACTCTGCGCCTGGGCTTCCGTCAACCCATGGGCCTGGCTTTTGAGCTGATCCAACAATGCTTCCGGTGTGCTGTCGGCAGCAGCCACCAAAGAACGGCTCAGTGCCGCTGAAATTTCCTGATTAACACCCAGATGGGACAACGAATCAGGCAGCAGCCTGCGACGAAAGTGGCGCGCAATGCGGCGCGCGCGCAAAAAGCCAGCGAACAGGTCTTTGAGCAATACCATGGGCATCACAACTCTCCCAGGGACTGCACACGCCCAAGCACGCAGCCACCACCGAGCCACCGCATTCACGGGGCTTCAATTTTCAATACATGGAAAGCAGTCAAGGCCAGCGCAACCCGGCCGACCCAAAGAACCACTGCCCGCCAAAACGGCAAGGCAGCGGGGAGAAAACCCGTAAAAACCTTGTCCGTCAGAACGCGATGCCGCCGCGACGACTATGACAGTCCACAGGAATTGCTCCGAAGTTGAAACGGGCGCGATTCTAGGCGCACCAGCGGGACAGCACAAGAAAATTTTGCCAAAACGCAGTCAAATCTTCATCCCCCGCTGCGCCACCGGCGCATAGCCGTGGTTGAGCGGCCCATGGCCGTGGCCCGTGCGCACCGCTGCCCCCGCAGCGATGGCCCCCAGAATGTAGGCGCGCGCCGCCTCCACGGCCTGCACCAGGGGCAGGCCTAGCGCCAGGTGCGCGGCAATGGCAGAAGACAGCGTACACCCCGTGCCATGCCCGTTATGGGTGGCAATGCGCTGCGATGCCAGCCGGTGGATGCGCCCCCCCGCTTGGGCCAATACGTCCACCACATCATCCCCCGGCAAATGCCCGCCTTTGAGCAGCGCCGCAGGAGCGCCCAAATCCAGCAAGGCCTGGGCCGCCGCGTCCAGTGCATGCGCGCCTGCCAGCGGGCGCCCCAAGAGCAGCGCCGCTTCATCCAGGTTGGGGGTGACGAGTTCGGCCAGGGGGAACAGTTCGCGCACCAGCATTTGCACCGTTTCCGAGGTGGTCAATCGGTCGCCGCTGGTGGCCACCATCACAGGGTCCAGCACCACGTGCGGCAGGCGGTGGCGGCGTATGGCGTCTGCCACGACCTGCACCACTTCGGGCGAATGCAGCATGCCGATCTTGACGGCGTCCACGCCAATGTCCTCGACCACTGCGTCGATCTGCGCGCGCAGCATGTCTGGCGGTATGCCGTGGATGGCGCGCACGCCCTGCGTGTTTTGCGCGGTGATGGCGGTGATGGCCGTCATGCCGTAGCAGCCCAGGGCGGCAAAGGTTTTCAGGTCGGCCTGGATGCCCGCGCCGCCCCCGCTGTCGGAACCGGCGATGGAGAGCACGCGCACATAGCGCGGGGCGGAAGCGTTCAATGGGGGCTGGGATGTCATGGCCAAAAATTATGCCTGCGCCACGTCAAGTCCAGGGTCAATGGCTTGTGCTGTAATCTTGCCTTCCAGACGAAACAGGGGTGTCCTGCGGTAAGCGAAACCGTGCGGACTGAGAAACACCCTGGGGCCCTGCGCCCCGTTACCCGATCCAGGTCATGCTGGCGTGGGGAGTTTCCAGCAGCCGCCTGTTTTGTCTCAGCCCCAACCACCGGACGAACATGACGCTAGCTACCACCTCCTTCACCATTTTGGGCGCGGGCCTGCTGGGCCGCCTCTTGGCCGTGACGCTGGCCCGCCAGGGCCACACCGTCGCCATTTACGACAAAGGCGGGCCATTGGGCGAGCACTCCGCCGCGCGCGTGGCGGGCGGCATGATTGCGCCCCTGGCCGAATCGGCCGTGGCCGAGCACGGCGTGGTGCGCATGGGGCGGCATTCGATCGCACGCTGGCCTGCGCTGCTCGCCCCCCTGTCCATGCCGGTGTACTTTCAGCAAGAAGGCACCCTCTTGGTCTGGCACCGCCAAGACGCCCCGCAAGCCACGCACATGCGCCAGCAGCTTGATGCCACACGCGCGCAAATCACCGAATTGCCTGCCATGCAAATGCTCGATGCTGCGGGCATGGAACGCATCGAGCCCGCCCTGGCGCCGCACTTTACGCAAGGCATGTATCTGCCGGATGAAGGCCAACTCGACAACCGCCAACTGCTGGCCTCGCTGGCGCAGGAGATGGAACACCTGGGCGTGCAATTGCACTGGAACACCCCGCGTGAACTCTCCGCCTTTGGCCCCAACCACCCCGGCTGGGTGCTGGACTGCCGGGGCCTGGGCGCACGCGGCGAATGGCCCCAGCTGCGCGGCGTGCGCGGCGAGGTGATCCGCATCCACGCCCCCGAAGTGACGCTGCGGCGCCCCACGCGCCTGTTGCATCCGCGCTACCCGGCCTACATTGCCCCCAAGCAAAACCACGTGTTCGTGATTGGCGCGACCGAGATCGAATCCGAAGACCTCTCGCCGGTGAGCGTGCGCTCCACGCTGGAGCTGCTCTCCGCCGCCTACGCCGTGCACCCTGGCTTTGCCGAGGCGCGCATCATCGAATCGTCCGTGCAGTGCCGCCCCGCCCTGCCCGACAACCTGCCTGCCGTGCGGCAGCTGGCCCCGCGCACCTTGCAAATCAACGGCATGTACCGCCACGGCTACATGATCGCCCCCGCCCTGCACGACGTGGTGCTGGAGCTGCTGGAGCAAGGCGCATCGCCCCTGGGCCAGCGCTGCAGCCTGGCCATGGAACTGCTGTAATCCCACGGCCGGTCTGCCCCATGCAAATCCTCATCAACCAACAAGCCCACGACCTGCCCGAAGGCGCCACCGTGGCCGACGCGCTGGCCGCCCTGCAGGCGCGCGCGCCCTACGCCGTGGCCGTCAACACCCGTTTTGTACCGGCCACCGAGCACGCCACGCACCCACTGCAGGCTGGCGACCACATGGAAGTGATTTCCCCCGTCACCGGGGGGTAGTACCCTTATGCATACCTCCACACCAAGCACCGACCCCCTGGTTCTGTACGGCCAAAGCTTTTCCAGCCGCCTGCTGCTGGGCACAGCGCGCTATCCCTCGCCCGCCGCACTCAAGGCCGCTGTAGAACGCGCCCGCCCCGCCATGGTCACCGCCGCGCTGCGGCGCCAGGGCAGCAACCCGGCCGAGAGCGGCCACGGGTTTTGGGAGCTGCTCAAGGCACTGAACGTGCCCGTGCTGCCCAACACCGCCCACTGCCACAGCGTGCAAGAGGCCATCACCACCGCCCACATGGCGCGCGAAGTGTTTGGCACGCCCTGGATCAAGCTCGAAGTGATTGGCGACGACTACACCCTGCAGCCCGACACGCTCAACCTGGTGGCGGCGGCTGAACAACTGGTGCGCGATGGCTTTTACGTGCTGCCCTACACCACCTACGACCTGGTGCTGTGCAAGCGCCTGGTGGACGTGGGATGCCAGGCCGTCATGCCCTGGGCCGCGCCCATAGGCACGGGCCGCGGCCCCATGAACCCCTACGCCCTGCAGGTGCTGCGCGAACGCATCGACGTGCCCCTGCTGGTGGACGCCGGGCTGGGCCTGCCCTCGCACGCCTGCCAGGTCATGGAATGGGGCTATGACGGCGTGCTGCTCAACACCGCCGTGGCCCAGGCCCAAGACCCCGTGGCCATGGCCGGCGCCTTTGCCGATGCCGTGCAGGCAGGGCGGGCCGCCCGGCGGGCCGGCGCCATCGAGCCCCAAGAAGCAGCGCAGCCCAGCACCCCGGTATTGGGAACGCCCTTCTGGCACCAGGCGTGAGCAACACGGCATGAACAGCACCACCAGCACCCCGGCCATGGCCGAAGCCATCGTGCAAGCGCATACCGAACGCTTTGCACCCTGCACACCGCAACCCCTGCCTGCAACCGACAACACCCATCCCGTATTCCAGGCCGCGTTACAGGCATGCAGCCGGCTGGGCTTCATTGCCACAGACGCCCTGGTGCTGGCGCAGGCCTGGCAAGCCCAAACCCGGCGCACAGGCCGTTTTGACGCCGCCGCCTGGCCCTGCACCCCCCAAGACTTTGGCCTGCAGCCCACGCCCCACCCACAGGCCTTTGCCCCCTGCCCGCAGGCTTTGGGTGTGTATGCCGTGCTGCCAGATGCGACCTGGGTGGGACGCATGGCGCGGGCCGGAGTGCCCACGGTGCAGTTGCGCTTCAAATCCGAGGACGCTGGCGCCATTGCCCGCGAGGTGCAAGCCGCCGTGGCAGCCGTGCAAGGCACCCAAGCCCTGCTTTTCATCAACGACCACTGGCGCGAAGCCATTGCTGCCGGTGCCTACGGCGTGCACCTGGGCCAGGAGGATTTGGACGCCCTGCCCCCCGCCGCGCTGCAGGCGCTGCGCGCCAGCGGCCTGCGCCTGGGTGTGAGCACGCATGGCTATGCCGAGATGCTGCGTGCCGATGCCGTAGGGCCCAGCTACATCGCCATGGGTGCCGTGTTCCCTACCACGCTCAAACGCATGGCAACGGCTCCGCAGGGGGTGGCCCGGCTGGCGGCCTATGCGCAGTTGATGCAGGCTTACCCTTTGGTGGCCATTGGCGGCATTGCGTTGGAGCAATTTGCGGCCATACGCGCTACCGGGGTAGGCTCCATTGCCGTGGTGCGCGCCCTGGTCGCTGCGCCCGACCCCGAACTGGCTGCCCGGCAGTTGCTGCAAGCCATGGCCACCTGAAACAAACCGCCGATGGGCGGGCGCCATCACTGCTTGTGCAAGTCAGGGTCTCGGTGGGCTTCAAAGCGGTCGTTGTTGACGCCAAAGCCCACGGCCTGCCCGGCAGCTGGCGGGGCTGTGGGTGGCACAGCGGGGAGATCGTTTTGCGTCAGGGGCGGCAAAGGCTCGGCCCCCAACGTTCCCGGGGCCGTGATGGCGAAATCCAGCATCATGTCCGATTCCACGTATTTGGCGGATGGAACCTGGGTCAAGGGGTCGCTTTTGCTGGGCGGATCGCTGAGCCAGGCGGAATCGAACTCCAGCATGCCTTCGTCCAGGTCGATGTCCTCCGGCGCTGGCTGTGGCGTGTGCTCCAGTGCTTCAGCGGGTTCCAGCGCGAGGGGCGTGGTGCGCTGGCGCGGTGGGGGCGCTCCCCGGTCTTTGGGTTGTGTGGTGCGTGCAATGGCGTAGAGCAGCAGCAAATCGTCGTAGGCTTCGAGGGCAAAACGCTCGTGCGGCACACCCTCTTCGCGGAACAGCATGCCTTCGAGCAAAGGCACCACGGCGGCGTCGCTCCACTGGGCCTCGATCTGGGCCAGCACCTCCAACTGGGAGAGCAAAGACCTGCCCGGCCGGTTGAACACGGTGAACTCGGGCACCTGGGCATTGAAATGCGTGTGGAACTGGTCACGCAACTGGTTGAAATCATCCACACGGCTGAGCGAACGGTACAGGCGCAGCAAGTCCAGATAGGCCATGGGGGCCGTGGTTTCGTTTTCGGCGATGAATTTTTTCATCACCGCAATCGCCTGGCTGTGCTCACCCACAGAGACAAAAAACTCTGCCTGCTGCTGCAGGTCGAACAGTTCTTCGGGGTTGATGCGCAGCGCTTGTTTGGGGGGCGGGGGCACTGCAACAGGGGCTGCCGCTGCAGGTTTTGCCGCCGCAACGACAGGAACAGCCCCGCCCGTCAACGCCCCCAGCACGGATTCGCTGGGTTCTATGGCTTCGGGCTCGGGTACGGGCAGGGGCGCCGCCGGCAAGCGCGCGGCGGCAGCGGGCGCGGCCGGTTCGGTCGCTGCGCCATCCAGCACGGCAGATTCGGCCACCGCCTCGGCGCTGGCATGGCCGACGACTGCAGCTTCCCAGCCGTGCTGGGCCTGCAACGCCAATTGGCGCATGCGCCACCATAACCAGGCAGCGGCAGCCAACGCGGCCAGTGCCAGGGCCGCCAGCGCATACACCCAGGTGGCGGTAAAACGCTCTTGCAGCGCTTGCTGCAAGTCTTGGGCCAAGCGGCGCTCCTGCTCGGCCTGGCCTTTGGCCAGGTTCAATTCCTGCTCTTGGGCGGCGCGGCGGGCGCTGTCTTGCAGCACCTCCTCGGGGCTCATATTGAGCGCCTTCCACTGCGCCAAGAGCTGCTCGCGCTGCTGCGGCGTGGTGGTCTCCTGCACCGGCTGCATTTCGCTGCTCAGGCGCAGGGGCGTTGGAGCGCTTTCATCCCCCAGCAGCCAGTCCTCCAAAGGCTCCATGACCAAACGCGATGTGGGGGCTGGCGCGGCGGGTACAGGCTTTTGCACCACCGGGCGGCGTGGGGGTTTGGGGGCCTTCTGTGCCTGGGCTGCTGCAGGTTCTTTGGTCGGCTTGGGCTCTGCCGAGCGCCGGGGGGCACTGGGCAGTGGCCCCAACGCGACCATCGGCGGCACGCCACCACCCATCCCCAAGCCAGCAGCGCCATTGGCGCCCTCCGGTTTGTGCGGCTTGGCAGCCCCCGCCGGCAAGGCCACTTGCCCAGGCAGCACAGGCGCTGGGGGATCAACCAGGAACGTGTAGGTGCGCACCGTCTTGCCCGCACAACCGGCAGAGATGGTGATATTCAGAATCGGCTCATCGGCCACCGACGAAGACAAAACGCGCACCATGCCTGCGCGGCCCGCCACCTCGGGCTGAGGCACCACACGCACGCGGGTGAAGGGGCGGTCGCCCGACACCACATCGGCGGTAATGCAAGAGTCTTCCAGCGCCTTGCCGGGGTCGGGTACCACCTCGATGGCCACATCGACCGGACGCCCCAACACCACGTTGCCGCGGGCAACGCCCAGCGACAGCGCAGCAGCCGAACCGGCACCAGCGCCCAGACACACAGCAGCCAAGACTTGACGGAGAATCACGGTTACATTCTTTTTCAATATTAGCCCGCGATTCTTACACAAAATCTATCGACATTGGAATAGTGATAACCATATGAAAAATCTATCATTCACCTCTGTGGGCATCGTGGGCGCGGGCGCCATGGGCCGCGGTATTGCGCAGCTGGCTGTCCAGGCGGGTTGCTCGGTTTTCTTGCACGATGTGCAGGTCGGCGCCGCCCAACAAGCCCTGGAACAAGTTGTTGCGCAATGGCAACAAAATGTGCAACGGGGCCGTGCCACGGCCGAGCAAGCACAGGCCTGGGCAGCCCAAATACACGCGGTTGAAGATCTGGGCGCGTTGGCCGGGTGCGATGTGGTGATCGAAGCCATTGTCGAGCGGCAAGACGCCAAGCAAGCCCTGCTGGTCGAACTCGAAGCCCTGCTCCGCCCCGACGCAGTGTTGACGTCCAATACTTCATCGCTCTCCATCACCGCACTCGCGGCCCCCTTGGCGCGGCCCGAGCGCCTGGCCGGTCTGCATTTTTTCAACCCCGCCCCCTTGATGAAGGTGGTGGAGGTCGTGCCCGGCCTGCGCACCGATATGGCCATTTGTGAACGCCTGGCCGCACTGGTGCGGGCCATGGGCCATACCCCCGTGCTGGCGCAAGACACCCCAGGTTTCATCGTCAACCACGCAGGCCGGGGCTACACCACAGAGGCGCTGCGCATTGTGGAAGAAGGCGTGGCCGACTGCGCCACCGTGGATCGCATCCTGCGCGAACAGGCGGGTTTCAAACTGGGGCCGTTTGAGTTGCTCGACCTCACGGGCCTGGACGTTTCGCACCCGGTCATGGAGTCCATCTACCACCAGTTTTACGAGGAGCCGCGCTTTCGCCCCAGCGTGATCACGGCGCAGCGCCGTGCAGGCGGTCTGCTGGGCCGCAAAACCGGTGAAGGTTTTTACCGTTATGCCGATGGCGTGACCCAGCCTGCGCCCGAGGCCCCGGTGCCCCAGGTGGCCGACATTCCCCCCGTATGGGTATCGCCCCGCGCCACACGCAGGCCGGAAATTTACCAACTGCTCAAGCAACTTGGCGCTGACATCGAAACCGGGGCAACGCCTTCACCCCATGCCCTCATCCTGGTCGCCCCGCTGGGGTTTGACGTGACCACCGTGGCCGTGGTCGAGCGCCTGGACCCGACGCGCACCCTGGGCATCGACATGCTGATGGACGACGCCAGCACCCGCCGCCGCGTACTGGCCACCAACCCTGCCACGCGTAGCGATAT
>CAZRFF010000024.1:0-13762 GCA_964599265.1 uncultured Simplicispira sp.
CAGGGCGGCGCGCTCTGCAGTGGTTTGGGCGACCTTGTCGCGGATGTACAGCGGCAGCGCGCCCTGGGAATGGGCGGCGCGCCCGGCGGCGAGCCAGGCGGGGGCCAGCTGCAGCATGGCACGCACCGTGGGCAGTGCCTGCACGTGCGCTGCCTGCGGGGCCAGGCGCGGGCCATAGGCGGCTTGCGCGTTGCCGGCCACCGTCCAGCCGCTGGGGACGTGCACGTCTTGCGGGGCGCTGAGCTGGGGCCCTTGCAGCTCCTGCCACAGGCCTTGCTGCCATTGCAGCTGCGCCGTGTAGACCTCGCCCATGCGGGCATCGAGCACGGCCACCACCTGGGTGCAGCCGTGGGCACTGCGGGCGGTTTCGGCCACGGCGCTCAAGCTGTCTATGGGCAGAACGGGCAAGGCACGGGTGGCGCTGGCGCCGTAGGCCAGGCCTTGCGCCACGGCGCAGGCGGTGCGCAAGCCGGTGAACGAGCCCGGCCCCTGGCCAAATACCAGGGCGTCAAGTTGGTCCAGGCGGAGCTGGGCCTGGGCGAGCAGGCGCTGGATGGCGGCGATCAGATCTGTCGATGCCTGTGCGCCTCCGGGGCCGGCGTGCTCCCACACCGCATCCCCGCGCTGCACGGCGACGGAAAGGGTTTCGGTGCTGGTGTCAAAGGCAAGCAGGTGCATGGGCGTTTCGCGCCGGGGGTAAACGGGCATTATCGCTAGACTGCGGGCCATGCAAAAAAATATGCGAAATCAAACAGCGGGTCTGCGGTGGCTGCGCGGCGCGGGGGCCGTGCTGGCCGGGGTGCTGTGTGCCGTGGCAGCGCAGGCCGCGGGCCTGCCAGCCGAGGTGGAGGCGGCCCTGGCCCGCGCCCGCTTGCCACAGGATGCCTTGGCCGTGTGGGTGGCCGATGCGCAGGATATGCGCGCTTCGCCCCGCCTGGCGCACCGATCGCGCGAGGCGGCAAACCCCGCTTCGGTGATGAAGCTGGTGACCACCTTTGCGGCGCTCGATGTGCTGGGGCCGGCCTATGTGTGGAACACGCCGGTGTACCTGGAGGGGGTGGTGCAGGGCGGTAGCCTCAAGGGCAATGTTTACATCCAGGGGCAGGGCGACCCCAAACTGGTGGTGGAGCGCCTGTGGCTGCTCATGCGCCGCCTGCAGGCCCAGGGGGTGCAGGTGATTGTGGGCGACATCGTTCTCGATCGCAGCGCGTTTGCCACGCCAGCACACGACCCGGCGCAGTTCGATGGTGAACCCCTGCGGCCCTACAACGCGGCCCCCGATGCGTTGTTGGTCAATTTCAAATCGCTGGCCATGGGTTTTGTGCCCGACGCTGCCGCAGGGGTGGCGCGCATCCAGTACGACCCGCCCTTGGCTGGGGTGCAACTGCCATCCACCGTGCCCTTGGCGCTGGGTGGCGCGGCCTGTGGCGACTGGCGGGCCGGGCTGCGCGCCGAGCTGGCCGACCCGCTGCGCGTGGTCTTCCAGGGGGCCTACCCAGCGTCTTGCGGCGAACGGGTGTGGCCCGTGGCCTACCCCGACCCTGCCGTGTTTGCCGCGCGGGCGGTAGAGGGCATGTGGCGCGAGTTGGGCGGCAAACTCACAGGCCGTGTGCGCGATGGCAAGCCGCCTGTGGGGCTGAAGCCTGCGTTCACCACCGCTTCGCCCCCGCTGGCGGAAGTGGTGCGCGACATCAACAAGTACAGCAACAACGTCATGGCGCAACAGGTGTTCTTGAGCCTGGCGTTGCAGGGCGGCGGCCCGGCCACGGTGGAGGGCGCGCGGCAGGTTTTGGCGCAGTGGTGGCGCCAGCGCCTGGGCGATCAGCCTCTGCCGGTGGTGGACAACGGCGCGGGCCTGAGCCGTGATGCGCGGGTGACGGCCCAGGCCCTGGGGCGCATGTTGCAGGTGGCCTGGGATTCGCCGGTGATGCCGGAGCTGGTGTCGTCCTTGCCCATTGTGGGCATGGATGGCACCTTGCGCCGCAGCAAGGCCCGCGCGGGGGTGGCCCATTTGAAGACCGGCAGCCTGCGCGATGTGTTGGCCGTGGCCGGGTATGTGGATGCCGCCAACGGGCGGCGCTACGTGCTGGTGGCACTGGTCAACCACCCCATGGCGGCGTCGGCCCGGCCTGTGCTTGATGCCTTGATCGACTGGACGGCGAAGGAGCCGTGATGCCCATGCCCTGGTGATGTCACAAAAGTGTCCTTGGGGGTGGGGCAGGCGCTGCGGATGCGCGTAATCCCCGATGCCAGGCATGCTGGCTGGGTGCAAGATGCCCCCTCTTTTCATCCAAAGAGGGGTAGCGATGCAAATCTTCCGTTTTTCTTGTGTGGCTGCCGCGGCAGCGCTGTTGGCCGCTTGCGGCGGGTCGGACGACCCGGTGCGGGGTTCGTTGATCGACGCGCCTGCTGTGCTGACGACCGTGACCGCTGCCCAGATGGACGCCATCACCATGGCCAGTGGCTTGAGAGCGATTTCGGGAGCCGCCAAGTGTGATGTGAAGGTTGTTGCGCTCAACTACAACACCGTGGGCGCGCGTGCGGGCGAGTTCACCAACGCCTCGGGCGTCATGCTGGTGCCCACGGGCGCGGCCTGCGCCGGCCCGGCCCCGCTGTTGGCCTACGCCAAGGGCACGGATGTGGAAAAACCCCGCACCCTGGCCAATCCCCAAGACAAGGAAACCGTGATGCTGGCGGCCATGTACGCCGCCCAGGGCTATGCCGTGGTGGCCACAGATTACCTGGGCTATGCCAAATCACAGTACAGTTTCCACCCCTACCTGCACGCGGATTCGGAGGCCACCAGCGTCATCGACTCCATCCGCGCGGCACGCAATGCGGCAGGAACGGTGGGCGCCAGCCTGTCGGGCAAGGTCATGTTCACCGGGTATTCGCAGGGCGGGCATTCGTCCATGGCTTCGCAGCGTGCGGCGGAGCGTGATTACGGCACAGAATTCAACGTGGTGGCAGGCGCCCACCTGGCCGGGCCGTACAACCTCTCGGGTTCGCTCAAGGTGCCCAATGCGATCGCCGGAGTCCAGTACTTTGTGCCCTTCATCGTCAATTCCTGGCAAAAGGTCTACGGCACGATCTATACGGATGTGAAGACGGTGTACAAAACCCCATACTCCGATTACATCGAAAACCTGTTGCCCAACCCCACGCTGAACTACACCACCCTGATCACCAGCGGCAAGCTCCCCGGCGGGCCAGGTGTCACGCCCGACCAGGCGCGCGACGCCGTCTTCCAGCCTGCATTCATCACCGGGACACAAACCAGCGACGCTCACCCCCTGGCCGTGGCCGCACGCCAAAACGATTTGCTGGCCTGGACGCCCAAGGCCCGGGTACTGCTGTGCGGTGGCGCGGGCGACCCCACGGTGCCCCCTGCCGTGCACCAGAATGTGATGAAAGCCAGTTTTGACAGCCGGGGCGTGACCAATGTGGCCTCGGTGGATGTGGATGCCATGATCCAGGCGGCCTATGGCCCTGGCGGCCATGCGCCCACAGACCCTACATCGTTAGCATTTGCCACCTACTATGGCTCTTACCATGGCACGTACGAACCGCCGTTCTGCCATGCGCAGGCGCGTGGTTTGTTTGACCTGGTGAAATAAGCTGCTTTCCAAACAAAACGCCCCCGATAGTTCGGGGGCGTTTTGCTGTGTGCGGGCGTTGCTTACCAGCGCATGTGCAGGCGGTCGTAGGCGTAGTTGCCAAACTGGCGGTGTGCCGATGGGGTCAGGTACACCTTGTCGGCAAACACGTACTGGTCGGGGTTGGCGTCTGGCAGCACCGTGGTGCCCGAGCATTTGGAGGAATTGACCTCGCCCGCGCCAATGCCTATGCCGTTGGCCGCATCGACCGATGTGCACACCGGCACCGTGGCGTTGGAGAAGTAGTAGGTGCCGGGCGAATAGGTGTACAGGTTGACGTAGTACGCCGCATCGACGTAGAGCACGTTTTCGCCCAGGTCGTTGATGCCGATGAGCAGCCCTTCGTTGAAACGCAGGCTGGCGTTGGTCAGCAGGGTTTCTTGCTTCATGCCAGTGGCCCAGGGGGTTTTGCTCAGGTCGTACACGCCAGAGACCACCACATGCTTGGCACCGGCTGCCACCAAACGGCGCACCTGCTTAGCCATGGCGTCGCCGTTTTCCCGTGCCTGGGTGAGAAAGTCTGCGGTCGACAGTGTGCCTGCCTGTACGGCGGCCATGCCGACGATCAAATCGCTCATGCCGCCGTTGATGAGCACCAAATCGTTGGCGGCAAAGCCCTGGCCGGCCAAAAAGCCGTCGATTTGCTCTTTGACGCTGGGCGCGCTCTGGCCGGCTGCGTCGGGCTGTGCCGCGATGCGTGCATTGCCTTGTGCGTAGCTCAGGCCGCCGGTCGCGGCGGGGGCCAGTGTTTTGCCGTAGCGCGAGGCCAGTTGCAGCGTCCAGTTGTTGACCGAGCCGTTGTTCACGGTGTAGCGTGTGCCGGTCTGGCCCACGTCGGTGAATGCGTCGCCAAAGGCGATGAAACGTTCGGGCTTGAGCGCCGATTCGGTGGTGCTCGATCCACAGGCCGCCAGCAGAGCGGCCGATGCACAGGCGGCTGCGAGAAAGCTGCGGCGCATCCAATTTGCTGCCATGGTGTGTTCTCCAATCAGGGGGTGTTAGTGTAACGACCCGCCGGGGGCGGTTTGGCGTGCGGTTTCATGCCGCGGCAGCGGCACGCTGCAGGCGGTCGCGTACGCCCTCCCAGGCGGGGTCGGCGGGCGGGGTTTCTATCCAGATCAGGCGCACGCCGGCATCGTCAAAGCTGCGCAGCGCGGCAAACAGTTGCTGTGCTGCGGCTTCGGCATCGCCGGGCATGCGCCGCAGCAGCACGCGCGATGAAGGGCTGCGCAGGGGCGTGCGGGCGTACACCGCCAAATGGGCAGCGTCGGCGCCGAGCAAGTCCAGGCCGGTTTGCAGTGCTTTCGTATCCATGAGGCGCACTTTGGCCGTGGGCGCGTAATGGGCTTCCAGCGTGCCGGAGGCCCGGGGCGTGAGCGCTGGGAGGTCTTCTTTGGACAGCGGCTCCATGCCGCAGGCTGCCTGGATTTGCGCACGGCCGATGGCCCCCGGACGCAGCAGCACGGGCACGCCGCGTGTGCAGTCCACGATGGTCGATTCAATGCCCACCTGGCAGGGGCCGCCGTCGAGCACCAGCAAACCATTGCCCAGCTCGTCCTGCACATGCTGCGCCGTGGTGGGGCTCACGCGGCCAAAACGGTTGGCGCTGGGCGCGGCCACGCCGTGCACGCCCAGGGCAGCGCAGGCTTGCAGCAGGGCATGGGCCACGGGGTGGGCCGGGCAGCGCAGGCCCACGCTGTTCTGGCCCCCTGTGGCGGCCAGGGCGACGCCCTCGTGGCGCGGCAGGATGAGCGTGAGCGGCCCCGGCCAGAAAGCATCGACCAGCGCCTGGGCAAAGGCGGGCACTTCGCTGGCGAAATGCGCCAGACCGGCGGCATCGGCCACATGCACGATCAGCGGGTGGTCTGCAGGGCGCCCTTTGGCTGCAAAAATTTGTGCGACGGCTGCGTCGTTGTTGGCGTCGGCGGCCAGGCCGTAGACGGTTTCGGTGGGCAGGCCCACCAGCGCGCCCTGGCGCAGGGCCTGGGCTGCCTGGGCGATGGAGGTGGGGGCGTTGCCGTCAAGCACCATGGGGATCCCGGCCCAGCGTCAGAAAGGCGCAATGCCCAACAGGGCCGCAGCCTGCAGCGCGGTGGCGCGTGCTGCCTCGGGTGTGGGGGCGGTGATGTTCAGATGCCCCATCTTGCGGCCATGGCGCGCCTGCGTCTTGCCGTACAGGTGCAGGTGCGTTCCGGGCAGTTGCAGGACCTGGGCCCAGGGCGGGTTTTGGGCGGTGTCGCCGTGGGTGAACCACACATCGCCCAGCAGGTTGAGCATGATGGCGGCGCTGTGCTGGCGTGGCTGCACCAGGGGCAGGCCTGCCAGGGTGCGCACCTGCAGCTCAAACTGCGATACATCGCAGGCGTTCTGGCTGTAGTGGCCGCTGTTGTGCGGGCGCGGGGCGATTTCGTTGACGACCAGGCTGCCGTCTTGCAGCACGAAAAATTCAACGCACAGCACGCCCACGTAGTCCAGGCCGTGGGCGATGGCCGTGGCGGCTTCTGCCGCTTGGCGGGCCAGTGCGGGAGGCAAGTTGCCTTCAAACACCTCGGTCACGGCGAGGATGCCATCGCGGTGCAGGTTGCGCTGCACGGGCAGGTGCACGGTGGCGCCGTCTTGGCTCCGCGCCACGATGACCGAGCATTCCAGGTGCAGGGGCAGCATTTTTTCGAGCACGCAGGGCACGCGGCCCAGTTGCTCCCACGCGGCGGCCAGTTCGGTGGGGGTGGATACACGCACCTGGCCCTTGCCGTCGTAGCCCATGCGGGCGGTTTTCAGAATGCCGGGCAGGAGCACAGCGCTGGCAGGGGCTGTAGTGGCTGCTGCCAGTTGCTCTGCCGTTGTGATGACGGCATGGGGTGCGCAGTGCACGCCACAGGCGACGAAATGGGCTTTTTCCTGGGCACGGTCTTGCGCCACGGCCACGGCGCGTGCGGCGGGCGCCACAGGGCATTGCCCGGACAGCGCCGCGAGGGCCACGGCGGGCACGTTTTCAAATTCGGTGGTGATGGCGTCGCACAAACCCGCCAGCTGCGCCAGGCCTTCCGGGTCTTCGTAGCCGGTGCGGATGTGGTGGTGGCTCACCAGGCCTGCGGGGCTTTCCGGGTCGGGGTCGAGCACGGCCGTAAAGTAGCCCATGGCCTGGGCCGCGTGCACGAACATGCGGCCCAGTTGGCCCCCGCCGAGCACGCCCAGCATGCTGCCCGGGGGCAGGTATCGGATGGGGTGCGCGCTCATGCGGCGGGGGGCAGCTGCATGGCGCGCGCTGCCTCGGTTTGCGCCTTGCGAAACACCTCCAGCTGCTCGCGCAGGGCGGGGTTGTCATTGGCCAGCAGGGCCACGGCAAACAGCGCGGCGTTGGCCGCGCCCGCTGCGCCGATGGCAAACGTGGCCACAGGAATGCCCTTGGGCATTTGCACAATGCTGTGCAGCGAATCCACGCCCGACAGGTGTTTGCTGGCCACCGGCACGCCCAGCACGGGCACCGTGGTTTTGGCCGCCAGCATGCCGGGCAGGTGGGCTGCGCCGCCCGCCCCCGCGATGATGGCCTTGAGCCCCCGCCCGGCGGCGGCCTCGGCGTAGGCGAACATGTCGTCGGGCATGCGGTGGGCCGATACCACCCGGGCCTCGTGGGGGATGCCAAATTGCTGGAGAATCTGCACTGCGTGCTGCATGGTCTCCCAATCGCTGGAAGAGCCCATGACCACGCCGATCTGGATGGGTGTCATAGTGTGGGGGGCGGCGATCCGGAATCGGTCGCCTGCCACGGATGTGAACCCGTGATTTTACTTTTGCCGCCCGTGGGCTGAAAGGGGCCTTGCCGCATGTTGGACATTACCGTTGAAAATTTTGAAACCGAGGTGATTGCCGCCTCCATGCAAGTGCCCGTGCTGGTGGACTTTTGGGCGCCCTGGTGTGGCCCTTGCAAGGCCTTGGGGCCGGTGCTGGAAAAGCTGGAAACCGAGTACGCAGGCCGTTTCAAGCTGGCCAAGATCAACTCTGACACGGAACAGCAGATCGCCGCCATGTTCGGCATCCGCAGCATCCCCACCTGCGTGCTGCTCATGAATGGACAGCCCGTCGATGGTTTTACCGGCGCCTTGCCCGAAGGCCAGGTGCGCGCTTTCCTGGATAAACACGTGCCCAGCGCGCAAGAGGTGGAGGCTGAGGTTGAAGAGGCACAGGCGCAAGACGCCTTGGCCAGCGGCAATACCGAAGCTGCTCTGGAAAAGCTCCAGCACGCCGTGGCCACCGACCCGGCCAACGACGATGTGCGTTTTGACTACGTCAAGCTGCTGTTGCAACTGGGCCGCGAAGACGACGCCAAGGTCGCTTTTGCCCCTGTGATTGCCAAGGCCGCTGGTTCGCGCCGCCTGGGGGCGCTCAAGGTTTGGATGGATGCTCTTGATTTCGTAGCTTCTAGCGCAAAAGGGGCGGGCGTTGAGGCGGGATTTGATGCAAAGATTGCCGCCAATAAACGCGATTTTGAAGCGCGCTTTGGCCGCGCCCGCTGGCTGATGGCACAGCAGCGTTGGCAGGAAGCCATGGACGAACTGCTGGAAATCCTGATGCGCGACAAAACCTGGAACGAAGAGGCAGCGCGTAAGACCTATGTCGCCATCCTCGAAATCATCGAGCCGCCCAAGCCCAAGGTGGCCGAAGGGCAGATCCCGCCCGAAGACCCGCTGGTGGCGACCTACCGGCGCCGCCTCAGCTCCGTCGTGCTGAGCTGAGCCAGCCCTGGCACGATCGCCCAGCAAAAAGGCCCCGTCGGGGCCTTTTTGCATGGTGAGCGCGCTGCCGGGGATCAGCCGGTAAGGCGCTCTAGCGCCTCGCGGTACTTGGCGGCGGTTTTTTCTATCACTTCTTGCGGCAGGCGCGGCGCTGGGGCGGTTTTGTCCCACAGCTTGCCGTTCACCTTGGCCTGCTCCAGCCAGTCGCGCACGAACTGCTTGTCGTAGCTGGGCGGGTTGGCGCCAGCGGCCAGGGCGGCCTCGTAGCCCTCGACGGGCCAGTAGCGCGAGCTGTCGGGGGTGAGCACTTCGTCCATCAGCACCAGGGTGCCATCGGGCGCCAGGCCGAACTCGAACTTGGTGTCGGCAATGATCATGCCCTTGGTGAGCGCGATCCCGGCGGCCGCCTTGTAGATGGCGATGCTCAGGTCGCGGATGCGCGTGGCCAGATCCAGGCCAATCATCTCCACCGTGCGCTCGAAGGTGATGTTCTCGTCATGCTCGCCCACGGCGGCCTTGGCGGCGGGTGTGTAGATGGGCTCGGGCAGCTTGGCGGCGTTGGTGAGGCCCTCGGGCAGCGGCACGCCGCACACGGCGCGGCTCTCCTGGTACTCCTTCCAGCCGCTGCCGGCCAGGTAGCCGCGCACCACGGCTTCCACCGGGATGGGTTTGAGGCGCTGCACCAGCATCGAGCGGCCGCGCACCTGGGCCACTTCCTCGGGCTTGACCACGCTTTCAGGGGCGTCGCCGGTCAGGTGGTTGGGGCAGATGTGGCCCAGCTTGTCGAACCAGAAAAGCGCCATCTGCGTGAGCAGCTCACCCTTGCCGGGAATGGGCTCGCCCATGATGACGTCAAAGGCCGAAAGGCGGTCGCTGGCGACCATGAGAATGCGGTCGTCGCCCACGGCGTAGTTGTCGCGCACCTTGCCACGCGCCAGCAGCGGTAGCGAGGTCAGGGCGGAGGTGTGCAGGGCGGCAGGGCTGGGCGAGGGGCTCATGGGGTGGCGCTAGGGTGGGGAGATGGGGGGATTTGCTGCACCGCAGCAGCACCCGGCATTGTATGCGGGCCGGGCGTGGCGGCAGGGGGCTCTGGCCTGGGGCAGAGCCAAGTCTTGCCCAGGGCGCGCCACGGATAACCCGCCCATTGTGCGCCCAAAACCGGGCTTTGGCACCTGCTGCGTGAAAACCCGCCACACAGCCCCGGTATGGGATTGCTTTTGCCCCGGGGCCGGGGCATAGTGGCTCCACGGTCAGCGCCTTCGCGGGACTGGCCGGGCCGCCCTTGGCGGGCCAGGGCGCGGCGTCTTTTTCCAGAGTGCTACAGGAGCTTGTTTATGAACTTGACGATCAGTGGACACCATCTCGAAGTCACCCCCGCTCTGCGCAGTTACGTTACCTCCAAACTTGACAGGATCACCCGCCATTTCGACCAAGTGGTCGATGTGAAGGTTTTACTCACCGTGGAAAAGCAGAAGGAGAAAGAAAAGCGCCAACGCGCCGAATGCAATATCCGCGTCAAAGGCTCGGATCTGTTTGCCGAAAGTGCGCACGAAGACCTGTACGCCGCCGTGGATGAGCTCGTAGACAAAATGGACCGCCAGGTGGTGCGGCACAAGGACCGCATCCAGAACCACCACTCCGACGTGCGCGGGCTGCACGCGTGAGCCACCATCCTGCCCAAGGGCGAACCCTAGGGTTTGCCCTGTTGCCAGCAACCGCCCTCGGGCGGTTTTTTCACGGGGACGGGCGCATTTGTGAGCGTTTGTTCCAAGCGGTGCATAATCGCGCCTGAATACCGCCATGAACCGTCTAGCCTCCATCCTGCCTGCCAACCAAGTGCTGGTGAGCGTCGAAGCCACCAGCAAGAAGCGTGCTTTTGAAGAAGCGGGGCTTTTGTTTGAAAGCCTGCACGGCCTCTCGCGCGCCCTGATCACTGACAGCCTGTTTGCCCGCGAGCGCCTGGGTTCGACGGGCTTGGGCCACGGCGTGGCCATTCCGCACGGCCGCATCAAGGGGCTCAAAGCCCCCATGGCGGCGGTGTTCCAACTGGTGCAGCCCATCGGCTTTGACGCGCCCGACGAGCAGCCCGTGGGTCTGTTGATTTTTTTGCTGGTGCCCGAGGCGGCCACGCAAAAACACCTGGAGATCCTCTCTGAAATCGCTGAATTGCTCAGCGATGGCGCCTTGCGTGAAAAGATCAAAGCCTGCAGCGACGCTGCTGCGCTGCACCACATGATTGCTGGCTGGCAGTCCACCCAGACGGCCTGAAGCCGCAAGCCCCCGCGCTGTTGTGAAACCCAACGTCGTCAGCGCCGATGCCCTGTTTGAGGAGTTCCGCGGCCTGCTGAAATGGCAGTGGGTGGCGGGCCTGGGCGCGTCCGAGCGCCGGTTCGACGAAGAGGCCGTGCGCTTGGCGCGCTCGGGCTCGGATCTGGTGGGGCACCTCAACTACATCCACCCCTACCGTGTGCAAATCATCGGCGCACGCGAAGTGGCCTACCTGAGCAACGCCACCAGCGAAGATTGCAAGCGCCGCGTGGCGCGCATCGTGACGCTGGAGCCCCCTGTGCTGGTATTGGCCGATGGCCAGGCGGCGCCGGAAGAATTGCTGCAAATGTGCGAGCGGGCGCAAATCCCCATGTTCGCCACCAGCGAGTCGTCGGCCTACGTCATCGACGTGCTGCGCGCCTACCTGTCCAAGCATTTTGCCGACCGCACGACCATGCACGGCGTGTTCATGGACATTTTGGGCCTGGGCGTGCTCATCACGGGCGAGTCGGGCTTGGGCAAGAGCGAACTGGGCCTGGAGCTGATCTCGCGCGGCAACGGCTTGGTGGCCGACGATGCGGTCGATCTCTCGCGCATCAACCAGGCCACCATCGAGGGCAAATGCCCCGAGCTTCTGCAGAACCTGCTGGAAGTGCGCGGTATCGGCCTCCTGGATATCCGCGCCATTTTTGGCGAAACGGCGGTGCGCCGCAAAATGCGGCTCAAGCTCATCGTGCATTTGGTGCGCAAGGAAACGCTGGAGCGCGACTACGAGCGCCTGCCCTACGAGCCGCTCATGCAGGACGTGCTGGGCGTGCCCGTGCTCAAGGTGGTGATCCAGGTGGTGGCGGGGCGCAACATTGCCGTGCTGGTGGAGGCCGCGGTGCGCAACACCATCCTGCAACTGCGCGGCATCGATACCTACCAGGAGTTTGTTGAGCGCCACCGGCGCGCCATGGAGCGCGGCGGCGCTTAAAGCCGTTCGGTCAGGCTTTCTTGGCGCAGTCAGCGCATTGGCCGTACAGAGCCATGGCGTGGTCGTGCACCACCCAGCCCTTGGCTTTGGCCACGGCCTGCTGGCGCTTTTCAATCTCAGGGTCGAAAAATTCTTCCACCTTGCCGCAGCGCGTGCAGATGAAGTGGTCGTGGTGCTGGCCTTCGTTGAGCTCGTAGACAGCCTTGCCGCTCTCAAAATTGCTGCGCGTGAGAATGCCCGCCTGCTCAAACTGCGTGAGCACGCGGTACACGGTGGCCAAGCCGATGTCGGAATGGTCTTCCAGCAACACGCGGAACACGTCTTCGGCCGTCATGTGGCGCTGCACGCCTTTCTGGAAAATTTCCAGAATGGTCAGGCGCGGCAAAGTGGCCTTGAGGCCGCTGCTCTTGAGCTCGTCGATATTGGACATGGCATGGAATCCGGGTTGGGCGCTCCGCGCAGGCAGGCAGGGCCTGCCGCTACAATGGCCCGCATCATATCCTCAAGCTTTTTCCCATGTCCGTTAAAGCCTATCGCAGGGCCTGTCTGGCGCCCGCCCTGCTGCTGATTGCCGGTTTGAGCGCTTGCGGCAGCTTCAACGGTGCCACCGAACGCATCGCCAACGTCGTCACGCCCTACCGGGTGGCTGTGGTGCAGGGCAACTTTGTCTCGCGCGCGCAGGTCGAGGCGCTGCAGCCCGGCATGGGGCGCCAGCAGGTGCGTGAAGTGTTGGGCACCCCGCTGGTCACCAGCCTGTTCCATGCCGACCGCTGGGAGTACGTGTTCACGCTCAAGCGCCCAGGCCAGGACGTGCAAACGCGCAAGCTCACGGTGTTCTTCAAGGGCGACGCCCTGGAGCGCCACGAGGGCGATGAGATGCCGTCGGAAACCGAGTTCGTCGCTTCCTTGGAATCGAAGAAAGGCCAGCGCAAGGTGCCGGTGCTCGAAGCCACTGAAGATCAGCTGGCCAAATACCCGGCACCCGCCGCTGCCAAAGCCCAGGAACCGGCAGATGCGCCTGCCGCTGCCGGCACCACGCACTATCCGCCGCTCGAATCGCGCGGCCGCTAAGTTCGGCGGCGCCGCCCGTGCGCTGCCCGTGAATTTCTTCAAGGATTGCCATGACCGGGACTGCTTCTCCCTCCCCTTCCAATGCCCCTTGCCGCGTGGCGGTTGCGGGTGCCTCGGGCCGCATGGGCCGCATGCTGATCGAGGCGGTGCGCGCCAGCAGCGACTGCGTGCTGACCGGCGCGCTCGACGTGCCTTCCAGCCCCGGCATTGGTTCGGATGCCACCGCTTTTCTGGGCATGGCCAGCGGCGTGCCTATCACCGCCGATTTGCGCGAGGGCCTGAAAAACGCCGACGTGCTCATCGATTTCACCCGCCCCGAGGGCACGCTCGCGCATTTGGCCGTGTGCGCCGAACTGGGCGTGAAGGCCGTGATCGGCACCACGGGTTTTTCGGATGCGCAAAAGGGGCAGATTGCCGATTTTGCGAAACGCACGGCCATCGTTTTCGCACCCAACATGAGCGTTGGCGTGAACGTCACGTTCAAGCTGCTGGAGATGGCGGCCAAGGCCTTGTCCACAGGCTATGACATCGAGGTCATCGAGGCCCACCACCGCCACAAGGTCGATGCGCCTTCGGGCACGGCGCTCAAGATGGGCGAGGTCATTGCCGCCGCCATGGGGCGCGACCTCAAGGATTGCGCGGTGTATGCGCGCGAAGGCGTCACGGGCGAGCGCGATCCGTCTTCCATCGGTTTTGCCACCATCCGTGGCGGCGACATTGTGGGCGACCACACGGTGCTTTTTGCCGGCACGGGCGAGCGCATCGAGATTTCGCACAAATCGAGCAGCCGCGCTGGCTACGCCCAGGGCAGCCTGCGCGCTGTGTGCTTCTTGCGTGGCCATGCCAGCGGCTTGTTCGACATGTTCGACGTGCTGGGCTTGCGTTAATCCGGCCCGCCATGGATTTGCTGCATTGGTGGCGCCAGGGGGATGCCGTCACGGCCACCTCGGCCGTGGTGCTGCTGGCCATGTCGGTGGCCAGTTGGGTGGTCATTGTCTGGAAAACCTGGTTTCTGCGCCGCGCCAGCAGCGATGTGGCCCGCAGCCTGGCGGCCTTTT
>CAZRFF010000024.1:13772-14362 GCA_964599265.1 uncultured Simplicispira sp.
CTGGGTGCGCTGGACCGCAGCGCCATCGTAATGCCGCTGGTAGCGGCTGCCCATGCGGTGGTGCAGGCCCCTGCCCAGGGCGCGTTGGCCCAGGCCGCCAGCCGCAGCCAGCAGCTCACGCGCGCTTTGCGCGGGGCCTTGCATACCGTGCTGGCCCAGCTGCAGTTTGGCCAGGTGCTGCTGGCCACCGTGGGCGCCACGGCGCCGTTCGTGGGTTTGCTGGGCACGGTCTGGGGCATTTACCATGCGCTCACCGCCATTGCCGGTGCGGGCCAGATCAGCATAGACCGCGTGGCCGGCCCGGTGGGCGAGGCGCTCATCATGACGGCGGCCGGGCTGGCCGTGGCCATCCCGGCGGTGCTGGCGTACAACGGCCTGGGCCGCATGGTGGGCCGCATCGAGGCGGAGCTGGAGGGCTTTGCGCTGGATTTGCGCGAACTGCTCATCGACCTGGCCAAGGGGGACACCTGATGGCATTTGGCCGCCTGGAGCGTACCAGCGCCCCCGCTCCCATGAGCGACATCAACATGACGCCGCTGGTGGACGTGATGCTGGTGCTGGTGGTGATCTTCATCCTCACGGCGCCGCTG
>CAZRFF010000025.1:0-14198 GCA_964599265.1 uncultured Simplicispira sp.
AATGCCGCCCCACTCGGCGCCGTGCTCGATCAAAGTATCCTTGCCGCACACGCCCATGTCGGCGCCGCCATACTGCACGTAGGTGGGCACATCGGTGGCGCGCACCAGCACTACGCGCACGTCCGGCTGGTTGGTGGGCAGGATGAGCTTGCGCGATTTTTCGGGGTCTTCCAGCACCTCGATGCCGGCAGCGGCCAGCAGGGGCATGACTTCGTCAAAAATGCGGCCTTTGGACAGGGCAAGGGTGATCATCGGATTCTTTCAATGTCTGCGCCCAGGCCGCGCAGTTTGGCTTCCATGCAATCGTAGCCCCGGTCGAGGTGGTAGATGCGGTCCACCACGGTCTCGCCCTCGGCCACCAGGCCGGCAATCACCAGGCTGGCCGAGGCACGCAAGTCGGTGGCCATGACGGTGGCGCCCGACAGGCGCGGCACCCCTTCGGTGATGGCCACACGCCCATCGACCTGGATGCGCGCACCCAGGCGCAGCAACTCGTTGACGTGCATGAAACGGTTTTCAAAAATCGTCTCGGCCACCGAGGCCGAACCCTGCGCCACGGTGTTGAGCGCCATGAACTGCGCTTGCATGTCGGTCGGGAACCCCGGGTATTCGGTGGTGCGGAAGCTCTGCGCCTTGAGCTGCGCGGCGCCTGTGCTTTGCACGCGCAAGCCGGCCTCTTGTGCATCGACACGCACACCGGCTTCACGCAGTTTTTCGATCACGGCGTCCAAATGGTCGGCGCGCGCATGGCGCAGCAGCGCATCGCCCCCGGTGGCGGCCACAGCGCACAAAAAAGTGCCGGCCTCGATGCGGTCGGCCACCACGCGGTGCGTGCACCCATGCAATTGCGCCACGCCCTGGATGCGGATGCGGCTGGTGCCGTGGCCTTCGATGCGCGCGCCCATGGCGATCAGCATTTCTGCCAGGTCGGTCACCTCGGGCTCCTGGGCGGCGTTCTCCAGCACCGTTTCGCCCTCGGCCAGGGTGGCGGCCATGAGCAGGTTTTCGGTGCCCGTCACCGTCACCATGTCGGTGGTGATGCGCGCACCCTGCAGGCGCGTGCGGCCCTCGGGCAGGCGGGCAATGATGTAGCCATGCTCCACCACAATGTCCGCGCCCATGGCTTGCAGGCCTTTGATGTGCTGGTCCACCGGGCGCGAGCCGATGGCGCAGCCCCCGGGCAGCGACACCGTGGCCTCGCCAAAGCGCGCCAAAAGCGGGCCCAGCGCCAGCACCGACGCGCGCATGGTTTTGACCAGCTCGTACGGTGCCTCGGGCGTGTTCAAGCCGCTGGCATCGATGCGCACACAGCCATCGTCCGAACGCTCGGCCACCACGCCCATATTGCGGATGAGCTTGAGCATGGTGCTCACATCCTGCAGGCGCGGCACGTTGGCGAGCAGCACGGGTTCGGCGGTCAGCAAAGCGGCGCACAGCTCGGGCAGGGCCGCGTTTTTGGCGCCAGAGATGGCCACCTCGCCTTGCAAGGTGCGGCCGCCGCGGATCAGAAGCTTGTCCATTTTTGGATATTTGATGCCTCTAGCGCCCTACCAGCAAGCGCCAGAAGCTATCATTTCAATAGTGATTATGGATTGAGTCCGGCCCATTCGGCCGGCGTCAGGGTCTTCATGGACAGGGCGTGCACCTCGTCGTTCTGCATCTTGCCGCCCAGCGTGGCGTACACGCGCTGGTGGCGGGCAATGGGGCGCATGCCCTCGAACTCGGGCGACACGATGGTGGCATACCAATGGCGGCCATCACCCTCCAGCGTGATGTATTCGCAGTTCAGGCCTGCGGCAATGAGGTCTTTGAGTTGGTCAGCAGTCATGGCACCTACCATCAGGTTCAAGATCAATAACGGATTTTGTAGCCCGTGCGCAGCAAGCGCAGCGCCAGCAGGCTCACGCCCAGCCAGGCCCCGCCCACAATGGCCAGGCTGAGCCAGGGCGAGGCATCGCTCTGGCCAAAAAACCCGTAGCGGAAACCGTCGATCATGTAGAAAAACGGGTTGAGCTGGCTCACCGACTGCCAGAACGGCGGCAGTGAAGCCACGGAGTAAAACACGCCCGAGAGAAACGTCATCGGCATGATGATGAAGTTCTGGAACGAGGCCATCTGGTCGAACTTGTCGGCCCACAGCCCCGCCACCACGCCCAGCGTGCCCAGCAGCGCCGCGCCCAAAAGCGCAAACACCCCTATCCAGACCGGCGCAGCGAACACCGGCTTGGCAAACGCCAGGGTAACCATGAAAACCCCCAGCCCCACCATCAGGCCGCGCAGCACCGAAGCCCCCACATAGGCCACGAACCAGGCACGGTGCGACAGGGGCGCCAGCAACTGGAACACCAGGTTCCCCATGATCTTGCTCTGGATCAGGCTGGACGAGCTGTTGGCAAAAGCGTTTTGCAGCACGCTCATCATCACCAGGCCCGGCACCAGAAAGGCCGTGTAGCCAATGCTGCCGTACACCTTGACATGGTCTTCGAGCACGTGGCCAAAAATCAGCAGGTAGAGCACGGCCGTGAGCACCGGCGCGGCCACGGTCTGGAAGCTCACCTTCCAAAAACGCAGCACCTCTTTGTAAAACAGCATGCGCCAGCCGGTCATGGGGCAGCCCCTGCAGCGGCGGGCGCCGAAGCCATGACCTTGAGGAAAACGTCCTCCAGATCGGCGCGGCGGATTTCCACATCCTGCGCATCCACGCCCGCCTCGCGCAACTGCGCCAGCAAGTGCTCGATGCCGTGCGCATCGTGCGCCGCCATTTGCACCACGCGGCCCGTCACACGCGCCTGCACGGCCAGCGGGGCAGGCAAGGCATCGTCGGTTTTGAACACCAGCACATTGCCCGACGCGGCCTTGAGCAGGCTGCTCGTGCGATCCAGCGCCACCACGCGCCCATTTTTGAGCATGGCAATGCGCCCGCACAGCGCCTCGGCCTCTTCCAGGTAATGGGTGGTCAGCAGCACCGTGTGGCCCTGCTTGTTGAGCTTGGCGACGAACTGCCACAGCGCCTGGCGCAGCTCCACATCCACCCCGGCGGTGGGCTCGTCGAGCACGATGATGGGAGGCTTGTGCACCAGCGCCTGGGCCACCAGCACGCGGCGCTTCATGCCGCCCGACAACTGCCGCATATTGGCGCTGGCTTTGTCGGCCAGGCCCAGGCTCTCCAGCAATTCGTCGATCCAGGCATCGTTGCCCTTGACGCCAAAGTAGCCCGACTGCAGGCGCAGCGCCTCGCGCACGTTAAAAAAGGGGTCGAACACCAGCTCCTGCGGCACCACGCCCAGCCTGCGGCGCGCATTGGCGTAGTCTGCCTGCACATCGTGGCCCAGCACCGCCACCCGGCCCGAAGTGGCCCGCGCCAGCCCGGCCAGAATGCTGATCAGCGTGGTCTTGCCCGCGCCATTGGGGCCGAGCAGGCCAAAGAATTCGCCTTCCTCGATGTCCAGCGACACGCCGCTGAGTGCATTGAACGGCCCTTTGGGCGTGGGGTAGGCCTTGGAGACGGACTGGAAGGAGATGGCTGGCATAGGCAACCGGGCATTTTAAGGCTTTGCCTTTGACCGCGCCCTGCCCCGGGCCATGGCCCCATTCAACCCCGCAGCCCCCCGGCGCCATCGTTCCAGGCCACGGCGCGGTTGCGCCCCTGGCGCTTGGCCGCATACAAGGCGCGGTCGGCACGCGAAAACAAGGTGTCAAACCCCGGGTTTTGCTCGCACGCCGCCGCCACGCCAAAGCTGGCGCTGATGCGCAGGCTGGGCACCATGGCATCCAGGCTCAAGGCCTCTACCTGGGTGCGGATGCGCTCGGCCATGGCCAAAGCGCCCTCCAAATCGGTGGCGGGCAGCAGAATGCAGAATTCTTCGCCCCCCGTGCGGGCACACAGGTCGGTGGCGCGCAAGGCCTGGCGGCAACAATCGGCAAAAGCGCGCAGCACTTTATCCCCCATGGGATGGCCGTGGTTGTCGTTGACCTGCTTGAAATGGTCGATGTCCACCGCCAACAGGGCCAGTGCCGTGCCATGCCTGCGGCTCAGGGCAAACTCGCGCTCGGCCTGCTCCCAAAAACTGTGCCGGTTGGCCAGCCCCGTCAGACTGTCGCTGTCGGCGCGCCGCTGCAGTTGTTCTTTCAGCTCGTGCAGCTCGGTAATGTCCGTGCTCAGGCCGATCACCGCCGGCGTACCGCCGGGCGCCGTGCCAGGCACCACCACGCTCCAGTAGTGGCGCAAGCGCCCACTGGGATCTTGCATCGCCGCTTCACGGGCCTGGCGTTCACCCGTGGCCATGATTTGCTGGTCCAGCACCCAGAATTCATCGGCAATCTCCTGCGGCATGAGTTCGGTGTCTTGCTTGCCGATGATGGCCTCGACCGGCAGACCGAACGCCCGCGCCACAGAGGGGTTGGCGTACACAAAGCGCCGGTGGGCGTCCTTCATGTACACCAGCGCATCGATGTTGTTGAGCACCGCGTCGAGCAGCTCTTTTTGCTGGCGCACCTGGTCTTCCAGGCGCTTTTTCTCGGTGATGTCGTGCGAGATGCCCAGCATGCCGGTAATGCGCCCGTCCGCGCCGCGCAGCGGCTTTTTGATGGACCAGTAGGTGCGCAGCTCGCCCGTGGCGCGGATCAGGTTGGATTCTTCACAGGCAATGGTTTCACCATCCCGCAACACGCGCATATCCGTTGCACGCAGGGCCGAGGACACCGCATCCGGGATTTGCACGAAATCGCCAAATTCACGCCCCAACACGGATTCCAGGGTATGCCCGCCCAGCAATTGCAGCACCAGTCCGTTGGCGTAGGTGTAGCGCCCTTCCAGATCCGTGGTGTAGACAAAAGCGCCCACTTCATCGAGCAAGGTGCGGTAGGGGTCTTGCGCCGAGGAAAGGCTTGCGGCAGGGGCAGTGGCGTCGGACATGTTCAAGGCAAGGCGCGGCGAACGGCACACCAGTATGCCCCTTTTGGCAGGGGCGTGCAGCCTGTGGCTTTTACGGGGCCAGCAGCAGCCCTTGCACACCATACAAGCCGGCCATGCTCTGCAAGCCCGCAGGCAGCCCCTGCACGGCAAACCCCTTGCCTGCCGCCAAGGCGGCACGGCGGCATTCGAGCAGCACGGCCAGGGCCGAAGAATCAAACTCCTGCAGCCCCCGCGCATCGATCTGCACATCAGCACCGCTGGCGCCGGGCAAGGCGGCCAGCAATTGCGCCAGGGCAACGCGCGCCTGGCGGTGGGTGAGCTGTGCGGGCAGTTCCAGCATGGTGGCTGTGCTTTGGCGCACCGCTCAGCCGCGAGCGGCGTTGCCCTTGTTGCGCGCGCTCAGGGACTGGATGAGGCCGTCAATGCCCTTGGCATTGATCTCTTGCGCAAACTGGCTGCGATAAGTCTCGACCAACCAGGCGCCCAGCACGTTCAGGTTGTAAATCTTCCAGCCCGCGCCCTGGCCCGGGGTTTTCTCCAGGCGGTAGTCCAGCTGCACCGGGTCGCCACGGCCACGCACTTCGGTGCGCACCAGCACGTCCTTGTCCTCGGCGGCAGCGCGCAGGGGCTTGACGCTCACGGTCTGGTCGCTCACCTGCGCCAGCGCGCCGGCGTAGGTGCGCACCAGGAGCTGCTTGAACTCTTCCTGCAGGCGCTGCTGCTGCTCGGCGCTGGCCTGGCGCCAGCCGGGGCCCACGGCGGCGGCCGTCATGCGGCGGAAGTTGACGTTGGGCATGATGGTCTTGTCCACCAGCACCATGATTTTGTCCACGTCGCCCGCCTTGATGGTCTTGTCGCTGCGCAGGGCGTCCAGCACCTCGCTGGAGAGGCGCTGCACCAGCGCATCGGGCGCCTCATCGGCGGCGTGCGCAGGCAGCATGCCGCCCAGCGCCAAAGCGGCGCAAGCCGTGCAGGCGGCCGCCATGCGGGAGAGGAAAAACCGTTTTTGCATCATCCGTTCACTCCAATCGTTCATTCTTCAGGCTCGGGCGGCAGGGTGCCGTCGCCCTGCGCCCCGGGGGCGCCGCGCACTTGCAAATACACATCGCGCATGAAGCTGTATTTGTCCAGGGCGGCATCGTCCAGAACGGTTTCAGCACGCAGCAGGTTGGCACGGGTGTCCACGACCCGCAGGGCGTACAGGCTGTTGCGCGCAGAGATGGGGTTGACCTGCTGCAGCGGGTTGCCGCGCCAATCGAGCGGCAGCGCCAGCGTATCGCGCATGGTGGACGGCCCCAGAATGGGCAGCACCAAGTAGGGCCCCGTGGGCACGCCCCAGCGCCCCAGGGTGAGGCCAAAGTCTTGCTTGTAGCGCTCCAGGCCCATTTCGCTGGCCACGTCGAGCACGCCGCCAAACCCCATCAGGGTGTTGAAGCTGAAGCGGAAAAAGCTGGACATGGCCGCCTCGCCGCGCAGTTGCAGCGTGTTGTTGACGAAAGACCACGCATCGCCCAGATTGCCAAAGAAATTGCTCACCCCGGTGCGCACGGGCACAGGCGTGACCTGCTGGTAGGCCGTGGCCACGGGCTTGAGCACCATATCGTCCACCGCGTCGTTGAAGCGCGTCATGCTGCGGTTGTACGACTCCATGGGGTCGTTGGCCACGCCCTGCGCCTGGGCGCACAGCGCGCTGCCCGCCAGGGCCAGCGCCAAAAAGGCCCGGGCCGCGCCCGCTCGGGGGAATGTCGTCGAGTTCATGGTTTGCTGTCCGCACCTTCTGCGGCCTTGCTGAAGAGGAATTGGCTGATGAGGTTTTCCAGCACCAGGGCCGATTGGGTGGCGGCCACCGTATCGCCCGCCGCCAGGTGGGCTTCGTCCGCCCCCGCCTCGATGCCGATGTACTGCTCACCCAGCAGGCCGCTGGTCAAAATCTTGAGCGAACTGTCTTTAGGGAAAGCATAGCGCTGGTTGAGCGAAATCGTGACCTGCGCCTGGTAAGTTTTGTCATTGAATGTGATGGACTCCACGCGCCCCACCACCACGCCCGCGCTGCGCACCGCCGCCTGGGGCTTGAGGCCGCCAATGTTGTCAAAGCGCGCCGTAACGCGGTAGCCGCGGTCAAAATTCAGGCTCAAGAGGTTGGCCGACTGCAGCGCCAGAAACACCAGCGCCGCCATGCCCAGCATCACAAACAGGCCTACCCAGACATCGTTCTTGTGCGTTTGCATTGCATTCCTTCCTAGGGTCACACGCCAAACATCAGCGCGGTCAGCAAAAAGTCCAGCCCCAGCACGGTGAGCGAAGCCATGACCACGGTGCGCGTGGTGGCGAGCGAAACACCTTCGGGCGTGGGCTTGGCCGTATAGCCCTGCAAGAGCGCCACAAAAGTCACGGCAAAACCGAACACCACGCTTTTGACCACGCCATTGCCCACGTCGCTCAATACATCCACGCCGCCCTGCATCTGGCTCCAGAAGGAGCCGCCATCCAGGCCGATCATGGGCACGGCCACCACCCAGCCACCGATCACGCCCACGGCGTTGAACACGGCCGCCAGAACGGGCATGGCAATCACACCCGCCCAAAAGCGCGGCACCAGGATGCGGCGTACCGGATCGACGGCCATCATCTCCATGGCACTGAGCTGCTCGCCCGCGCGCATGAGGCCGATCTCTGCCGTGAGCGAAGTGCCCGCACGCCCGGCAAACAACAGCGCGGTGATCACCGGGCCCAGCTCGCGCAGCAGGCTCAGAGCCACCAGCTGGCCCAGGGCCTCGGTGGAGCCAAAGCTTTGCAGCGTGTAGTAACCCTGCAGGGCCAGCACAAAGCCGACAAACAAGCCCGACACGGCAATGATGGCCAGCGAGTAATTGCCCAAAAAATGCACCTGGTCGCGCACCAGGCGCGGGCGGCGAAAGACCTCGGGCAACAGCGCCAGCAGCCGCACAAAGAGCCGCGTGCCCTGCCCTGCACCCGCCAGGCGGCTGCGCACGGCAAAGCCCACGCGGGCGGGGTGGTACCACTTCATGCGCGGCCTCCGGCCTGCGGGCCAAAATCTTGCGCCACATCCGGCCCGGGGTAGTGAAAAGGCACAGGCCCCACCGGCAGGGCATGCACGAACTGGTGCACCAGAGGGTCGGTGCTGGCCAGCACCTGCGCGGGCGTGCCCTGCGCCGCCACCGTACCCGGCCCCAGGATGATGACGTGGTCCGCCAGGCGAAAGGTTTCTTCCAGGTCGTGCGACACCACGATGGTCGTCAACCCCATGGCGTCGTTGAGCTGGCGGATGAGCTGGGCGGCCGTGCCCAGCGAGATGGGATCGAGCCCCGCGAAGGGCTCGTCGTACATGATGAGCTCGGGGTCCAGCGCAATGGCCCGCGCCAGCGCCACGCGCCGCGCCATGCCGCCCGAAATCTGGCTGGGCATGAGGTCGCGCGCGCCGCGCAGGCCCACGGCGTGCAGCTTCATGAGGGCAATGTCGCGCACCAGGGCTTCCGGCAAATCCGTGTGCTCGCGCAGCGGGAAGGCCACGTTGTCCAGCACGCCCATGTCGGTGAACAGCGCACCGAACTGGAACAGCATGCCCATGCGCCGCCGCGCACCATAGAGTTGCTCCTGGTTCATGCGGCCCACGTCCTGGCCATCGAACAACACCTCACCCGCCTGCGCACGCTGCTGCCCGCCAATGAGGCGCAGCACCGTGGTCTTGCCCCCGCCCGAAGCACCCATGATGGCCGTGACCCGGCCCTGCGGCACGGTGAGCGAAAGGTCGCGCAGCACCACGCGCTCGCCGTACCCGAAGGTGACGTTGCGCAGTTCCACAAGGGCAGACGGTGGCGGCGGGGTGTTGGACAGCATGGGGCGATCTAGCCAGTGCCCAGGGTCTATCGCCCTGGTGGCAAGCCGCACATCATAGGGGTAAACCCGCTTTACCTTGTTTCACTGCGTACAAATCCGGCCCCTGGGATGGGCATTGGCTACAATGCCGGGTTCAAAAATGTCACGCTCGCCTGGCCGAGCGGATTGCTGTCAGCGTTGCATGTGCGCCTGGGGTGCGCAGCGGAACGGGGGCGCGGCAAAGGCCTTGCGGTCTGCGGCATTCCCTCCTTTCTTCGCTCTCTCCCCGGGCGGCAGCGCACCGTGCGGCGCCTGCGCAAGGCCCTGTGGCCTCTGCCGGGTCTGCCGTGTCCCCCCCCCGCGAAGAAGGATTCTGAGCACGATGAACCACCTCCAGTCCGCCATCTCCATCCCGGTCAAAACCGTGCAGCGCCAGGCCACCGGCCTGCACCTGATCGGAGACCTGTACGGCTGCCTGTGCGACAGCCGCCTGATGCTCGATGCCGCGCACCTGGAAGATTTTTGCAAACGCGCCGTGGCCACCGCCGGGCTGACCACCGTGGGCGCCCTGTTCCACAGCTTTGGCGAGGGCGGCGGCGTGACCGGCGTGGTGGTGCTGGCCGAGTCGCACCTGTCCATCCACACCTGGCCCGAGGCGGGCTACGTCACGCTGGACGTGTACGTATGCAATTACACCGAGAACAACCGCCCCAAGGCACAAAAGCTGTTCGACGCCCTGCTGGCCGCCTTCAACCCGGCCGATCCGCACCTGCACCGCGTGAACCGCGCTTGAGCCAGGAACACCGCCCTGTGGCCATGCCCTATTTGACCGAGCGCTTGAATGCCGATTTTGGCCTGTACCTGAGCGCACCGCGCCTGCTGGCCCAGCGCCAATCGGCCTGGCAGCACATCGAGGTGTTTGACAACCCGCAGTTCGGGCGGGTGATGCGCATCGATGGCTGCTTCATGACCAGCGAGCGCGACGAATTTTTCTACCACGAACCCATGGTGCACCTGCCCGCCATCGCCCACCCCGGCGTGCGCCGTGCCCTGGTGGTGGGTGGGGGTGACGGCGGCGCAGCAGAAGAACTGCTCAAACTGCCCGGCATGGAAAAAGTGGTGCTGGCCGAGCTGGACGCCGACGTGGTTGCCATGGCACGCGAGTGGCTGGGCGCCATCCACCACGGCGCCTTTGACGACCCGCGCCTGGAACTGCGCCTGGGCGATGCGCGCACGTTTCTGGGCCAAACGGAAGAGCGCTTTGACCAGATCATCCTGGACCTGACCGACCCCTTCGGCCCCGCCGTGGAGCTGTACACCGTGGAGTTCTACACCGCCTGCCGCCGCGCCCTGAACCCGGGCGGCGTGCTCTCGCTGCACCTGGGCTCGCCCGTGCACCTGCCCGAGAGCCTGGGGCGCATTGCCGCCTCGGTGCGTGCCGTGTTCCCCATTTTCCGGCCCTACCTGCAGTACGTGCCGCTGTACGGCACGCTGTGGTGCATGGGCATGGCGTCCGACACCACCGACCCCGCCCTGCTCAGCGCCGCCGAGGTGGATGCGCGCATCGCCGCACGCGGCCTGCACGGTCTGCAGCTCTACAACGGCGCCATGCACCACGCTTTGCTGGCCCAGCCCAACTTCGTGCGCACGCTGCTAGGCAAGCCCGCGCAGCCGCTGCACAGCGGCGATGTGCTGGAAGAAGTGCGCGACCCGGCGCTGTGGCCCGAGGTGCAGGTCACGGTGGTGCGCTGACCCGCCGGACGGCCTTCACAGCATGTGCTGCAAGAACGCCTGCGTGCGCGGGTGGCGCGGCTGGGCAAAAAATTCTTCTGCCGGCGCCTGCTCGATCAGCTCGCCGCCGTCCATGAAGACCACGCGGTGCGCCACCTCGCGCGCAAAGCCCATCTCGTGCGTGACCACGACCATGGTCATGTGCTCCTCGGCCAGTTCGCGCATGGTGCGCAGCACCTCGCCCGTCAGCTCGGGGTCGAGCGCGCTGGTGGGCTCGTCGAACAGCATGATGCCGGGCTGCATGCACAGGGCGCGCGCAATGGCCACGCGCTGCTTTTGCCCACCCGACAGGCGCGCGGGGTAGCTGTCGCGCTTTTGCGCCAGGCCCACCTTGGCCAAGAGCGCCTCTGCCCGCGCCACGGCCTGCGCGCGCGGCTGGCGCTGCACCACCAGCGGCGCTTCGATGAGGTTTTCCAGCACCGTCAGGTGCGGGAACAGGTTGAAGTGCTGAAACACCATGCCCGTCCTGGCGCAGATGCGGCGGATGTCGGCCTCCGGCACGTAGCGGCAGTGGCCGCCAGCGTCGGTCTGCACCAGGGTCTCGCCCTCGATGGCGATGCGCCCGCTGTCGATGGTTTCGAGGTGGTTCAAGCAGCGCAAGAGCGTGCTCTTGCCCGAGCCCGAGGGGCCGATCACGGCCACGACCTCGCCGCGCGCCACCTGCAGCGACACGCCGCGCAGCACCTCGTTGTGGCCAAAGCGTTTTTTCACACCCTGGGCGTCGATCATGGGAACGTTACTGATCGAAGCGGGCATAGCGTTGCTCCAGGCGCTGAAAGCCCCAGGTCAGCACCAGGGTCATCACAAGGTAGAAGGCGGCGGCGACGATGAAGGGCGTGGTCGTGAAGTCGCGCTGCACGATGCCGCGCGCGGCGCGCAGCAGGTCGTTGAGCGCCAGCACATAGATCAGCGAGGTGTCCTTGACCAGGGTGATGGTCTCGTTGCTCATGGGCGGCAAGATGTTGCGCACCATCTGCGGCAGCACGATGCGGCGCATGGTCTGGGGGTAGCTCATGCCCAGCACCTTGGCGGCCTCGTACTGGCCGCGATCGACCGACTGAATGCCGGCGCGGAAAATCTCGGCAAAGTAGGCGGCGTAGTTGAGCGCAAAGGCGGCAATCGCCGCCGGGAAATCGGGCAGGCGCACGCCAACCACCGGCACGAAGGGCAGCGCAAAGTAGATGAACAGCATCTGCAGCATGAGCGGCGTGCCGCGCATGAGCCAGATATAACCATTGACCGCCCCCGACAGGGGCTTCCAGCGCGACAGCCGCGCCAATGCCAGCACCAGGCCCAACGGCACGGCCAGCACCAGGGTGATGACAAACAGCTTCAGGGTGACGACAGCGCCCTGCGCCAGCGGCCCCAGAAGGGAGAAAACGTAATCCATGGGAAAGCGATTGTTTCAGTGGTTAGAACGGTCTGCAACCGTCCCAACTAGCGCGGCCCCCACCAGCGGACGCCGCGCAAGGGCCGCCCCGCAGCGCTGGCGTCGTCCCCCTTCCCGGCACGCGCAGCGGGTCGAGAGAAGGGGGAAGCGGCGCAGCCGCTCAGGGGGTTGTTCCTTATTTCAAGATGTTTTTACCGAACCACTGCTCGGAAATCTTGGCAGCCGCGCCATCCGCCTTCATCTCGCCCAGCGCCTTGTCGAGCTTGCCCAGCAATTCGGTATCGTCCTTGCGCACGCCCACGCCGTATTCCTCGGTGCCGAAGTTGTCATCGAGCACCTTGTACTGGTCGGGCTTCTTGGCGACGTAGTAGCGGCCCACCACTTCATCGACCACCACGGCGTCCAGGCGGCCCGTCGTCAAGTCCATGAGGGCGGTCACGTTGTCGCCAAAGGTCTTGAATTCCTTGAACGACTTGAAGACGGCGTCGTCCTTCTTGATGGCGTCCACGGCGCTGGAGCCGTCTTGCGCACCCACCGTCTTGCCGGCCAGGCCGGCCTTGGCCTGGATGGCCGAGCCTGCGGCCACGACGATGATCTGGTGGTTTTCCATGTAGGGCGCGGTGAACGCAATGTTCTGCTTGCGCTCTTCGGTGATGGTCAGGCCGTTCCACAGCGCATCCACGCGCTTGCCCGACAGCTCGGCCTCTTTGGCGCTCCAATCGATGGGCTTGAACTCGACTTCCAGGCCCAGGCGCTTGGTGGCTTCCTTGGCCATGTCGATGTCAAAGCCGACCAACGCGTTCTTTTCGTCGCGGAAGCCCATGGGCGGGAAGTTGTCGTCCAGGCCGACGACGATCTTGGTCACAGCCGCAGGGGTAGGAGCAGGTGCGGCAGCGGGGGCTGCGGGTTCCTGTTTGGAACACGCCGCCAGCAAGGCGCCAGCAGCTACCAGCGCAATCGCAGCAAATTTCTTCATGGTGCAAACATCCTTGGGAAACAAAAAAGGCACCCCAACCAAACCGCAGACCTTCCAGCCTGAGGTTTGACATAGGGAAAACCCGCGATTGTCCCACCAATGGCGTCAAGATGTGTGTGCCGCGCGTCCAGCCAGTATTCGCTTCATGGCGTTGGTTCTGTACCGCGTCGTGCGCCAGCGCTTCAAGCGTGCGGACAGCGATCTGTCGCCCAAAGCTGCCTTGGCCGATTTGCGCCGCAACCACTTCAAGCAAATCAACAGCTTGCAGCGGTTGGTATCGAACTCGGGGGCCTTGCTCGGCGCATCTTCGGCGCTCAGAATGCCGCTCAGCCCCCCGGTTTCTTCGGCGAGTCTGTATCACCGAGGAAACCCCATAACATATCGTTTTACACATTACAACTTGGCACCAAATAGATGGGCAAACATAAGAAGAATGGGGCGAAAATGGATATTGTCGATTATTTGTCGACATACCTTTTGATGTGCATCAAGACACACTTTGCAATCACGCAAACAAGTGGCTTGGGTCGAAAAAGATTTCATTTAGTCTCACCAAAATGTTTACAAAATCATTATCCACATTCTTTAGACCAACGAGGCTCTATTCTGGAAAATACTTGCTTGCATATTTTTTCGCCTTGAATTACCTTGGATGCCTTTTAATTTTTGCAACATCAAACAACGCACATGCAGCTACACCGAGAACACCAAATACAACCGCTTTCTTGAATTGGGCAGAGCGGGCCTATCCATTTCTATTTGAAGGACCACAATCGAATAGGACGCTGGATGTCTGGACTTATCGTTATTATCCAAAAACAGATAATTATCTAGGTGTTAGCACTACCAATGATGTTCTCTGGCTGCAAGGAAAAGGTGATGGCACGCATAACTCCATCCCACTGGGAAAAACCATAGACTATGGTTGTGCAGTTTACCCGCAGGATTGTGTCGAAGAACCAAAAGCATCTGGTGATGTTGTCGGTCGAGAGCTTAGCGTACCGGGATTGAGCTGGGCTGGACACATTGGAGTTTTTGATGGCGCAAATGTCATAGAGGTTCTGAATGAAGGTGGAAATGTTGTAAAAATCAACTCATACGACAACTTCAAAGATCGAAGTCTTCCATGGCCTGCTATCCGCACAAAATTTTCTGAGTATCACTATATAACTTCATGCTGGGCGGCTAATTGTGGCCTAGAGCCAAAATCTCGCGACTATGTCGGCTTGGCTGCTCTACAAGGGCTTCCCCACAATAGCAAGCAATACCTCTCCCTGGGTTTATCGCGC
>CAZRFF010000026.1:0-13934 GCA_964599265.1 uncultured Simplicispira sp.
GTCGTTGGCGCGCACGATGGCGCCCAGGTTGGCCGCCGTGCCAATCGCCGCCAGACCGGCCACGCCAGCACCAGCGATGAAGACCTTGGCCGGCGGCACCTTGCCTGCGGCCGTGATCTGGCCGTTGAAGAAGCGGCCAAAGGCATTCGCCGCCTCGATGACGGCGCGGTAGCCGGACACACCGGCGGTGGAGGTGAGCGCGTCCATCTTCTGCGCGCGCGAGAGGGTGCGCGGCAGGCAGTCGATCGCCAGCACCGTGGCCTTTTTGGCCGTGAGCTGCTCCATGAGCTGGGGATTTTGCGCCGGCCAGACAAAGCCGATCAGCGTGCCGCCGCCCCGCAACAAGCCCACTTCTTCGGGCGTGGGCGGGCGCACTTTGAAGACGATGTCGGACGCAGCCCACAGCGCGGCGGCGTCTGGCAACACCTCGGCGCCGACGGCGCGGTAGGCCTCATCGCTGAAGTTCGCGGCATCACCGGCGCCCGATTCAATGGCGACGGCAAAACCCAGTTTGATGAGCTTTTCCACCACCTCAGGCACGGTGGCTACGCGCTTCTCCCCCGGGAAAATTTCCCTGGGCACGCCAATGCGCTGCCCTGGTGGGATGGTTTGGGTTGACATGGATGATCTCCTCCAGGTTTTGTGGTCGTTATCCCAACCCCTCTGGCGCTGGGATGCATATCAACGACAGGCGCAGCACACCCCGCACCTGTACCGGCTGTCTGACCGTTAGCTTACATGAAGAAACTGCATGGTTTTGTCACATTTACACATGTAGAGCTTTCACCCAAAAACAAAAACGGCAGCGCAAAGGCTGCCGTTGGGGATGGTGGTGGGCCAGGGCGCCTCCCCTTGCCGCGTCAGTTCACCTGTTGTGCCAGCGCACCAGCGGCATATTTCTGCGCCATCTGCTCCAAGGTATAGCCCTTGATTTTGCTGGCCTGGCCTTCGCAGCCAAACTCCAGATAACGCTGCTTGCAAATCGCCTTGGCGGCCTCGCGGGCGGGTTTCATCCATTCGCGCATGTCAAATTTATCGGGGTTCTCGACCTGGAACTTGCGCACCGCGCCGGTCATGGCCATGCGGATATCGGTGTCGATGTTGACCTTGCGCACGCCATGCTTGATGGCCTCTTGAATTTCGGCCACGGGCACGCCGTAGGTTTGCTTCATCTTGCCGCCGTACTGGTTGATGATGGCCAGCAGGTCTTGCGGCACAGAAGACGAGCCATGCATCACCAGGTGGGTGTTGGGGATGCGGGCGTGGATTTCTTTCACGCGCGAGATGGCCAGCACGTCGCCGGTGGGTGGGCGGGTGAACTTGTAGGCGCCGTGGCTGGTGCCGATGGCAATAGCCAGGGCATCGAGCTGCGTGGCCTTGACGAACTGCGCCGCCTCCTCAGGGTCGGTCAGCATCTGGCTGTGGTCCAGCTTGCCCACGGCGCCAATGCCGTCTTCTTCGCCCGCTTCGCCCGTTTCCAGGCTACCCAGGCAACCGAGTTCGCCCTCGACCGTGGCGCCAATCTTGTGCGCCATGGCGACCACTTCCTGCGTCACGCGCACGTTGTAGGCAAAGTCGGACGGGGTCTTGCCGTCTTCCTTCAAACTGCCATCCATCATCACCGAGCCAAAGCCCAGGTTCAAAGCGCCTTGGCACACCGCAGGGCTGGTGCCGTGGTCTTGGTGCATGACCAGGGGAATGTGTGGATAGGCCTCGGCAGCAGCGGCAATCAGGTATTTGATAAAACTTTCGCCTGCATACTTGCGCGCACCCGCACTGGCCTGCAGGATGACGGGGGCGCCCACCTCGTCAGCGGCAGCCATCACGGCCTGCACCTGCTCCAAATTGTTGACGTTGAAGGCAGGGATGCCATAGCCGTTGTCGGCCGCATGGTCCAGCAGTTCGCGCATCGAGACGAGAGGCATGGTGTTTAAGTCCGTAAGGGGGTTAAAAAAAGGCTTCAGCGGCAGCGTTGTAACCACTTCGTAACCCGTGATTCTATCCCGTCCCTACCCTTTTCTCTGCAGTGCCGCACTGGGTCACACGGGTGTTTTCAGGCGCCGCCCCAGCGGCTTAATAGCACGATAAGCCTTGGGCACTAGGCTTGTCCGCATGGTTTCCGATCCACTGCAAACACCCACCTCGCCCATCGCCAGCAACGCACGCATCCTGGTGTGGACCATTGGCTGCCTGCTATGCCTTTTGGCATGGGATGCCTCGGGCCTGGATCTGGCCCTGGCACGGTGGTTTGGGGGCACCCAGGGCTTTCCGCTGCGCGAACATTGGTTCACGGTGGGGGTCATGCACGAATTGGCGCGCCGGTTGGCGTGGGCGCTGGTGGCCGTGCTGGCACTGTCCATCTGGTTTCCCTGGGGGACTCTGCGCGGCATTTCGCGCGCGGCACGGATACAGTGGGTGGTGAGCACCCTATTGGCGCTCTTACTGGTCTCATCCATCAAACATGCCAGCGCCACCAGTTGCCCCTGGGATCTGGCCGAATTTGGCGGCCCAGCGCAATATGTCTCGCATTGGGCCTGGGGTGTCTGGGACGGCGGTGGCGGCAAATGTTTCCCGGCCGGGCACGCTTCGGCAGGCTTTGCCTTCCTGGGAGGGTACTTTGCCTTGCGCCCTGAAAAACCCCGCCCGGCACGCTCCTGGTGGTTGTTTGCGGTATTCACAGGCCTCCTGCTGGGTTTCGCCCAACAAGTGCGCGGCGCCCATTACATGAGCCACACCCTCTGGACGGGCTGGTTGTGCTGGACCTGTGGCTGGCTGATTGACATCGCCTTCCGCAGCCTGCAGAGGTTGCTGCGCCGGCCCGCCGCCCCATCCAGCGCCTCCGATGCTGCCCTGTGACGGCCCGAACACGGCGGCTTGGATCGTTGCATGGCTCAACTGGAACGGCAGATTTTCAGCATATTGGTTCCGCCCGGCGCCCCCATGGGCTCGCCGCAAGTGATGGCGTAAACGTCGCCGCTGGCAACGATATTGCGCATCTTTAAATGCCGCTCGGCCTGTTCCAGGGCCGTATCGCGGTCGGCACTGGTGTCCATGAGCAAGGGGCGCACATTGCGGAACAAGGCCATGCGCCGCTGGGTGGCCACCTTGGGGGTGAGTGCATAAATGGGAATGTGGATGCGGTGGCGGCTCATCCACAGGGCCGTCGAGCCGCTGTCCGTCATGGCCACGATGGCCTTGGCGCCCAAGTGGTGGGCGGTGAACAAAGCCCCCATGGCGATGGACTGGTCAATGCTGTTGAACATGCGCCCTGTGAAATCAGCGTCGAGCTGCCGGTCTTCCGCATATTCGGCCGCAGCGCAAATTTTGGCCATCTCTTGCACCGTTTCCAGCGGGTACTTGCCCGCAGCCGTTTCGGCGCTGAGCATGACGGCATCGGTGCCATCGAGTACGGCGTTGGCCACGTCGCTGACCTCGGCGCGCGTGGGCACGGGGTTGGTGATCATGCTCTCCATCATTTGCGTGGCGGTGATGACCACCTTGTCCATGTCACGCGCCATGCGGATCATCTTTTTTTGCAGCGCTGGCACGGCCGCATTGCCCACTTCGACGGCCAGGTCGCCCCGCGCCACCATGATGCCGTCGCTGACGCGCAAGATTTCTTCCAGCCGTGGAATCGCCTCGGCACGTTCGATCTTGGCGATCAAACCCGGCTTATGGCGCAAGGGCTCTGCAGCCACATTGCACAGCTGGCGTGCCATTTCCATGTCGGTGGCGTTTTTGGGAAAACTCACCGCCACGTAATCGGCCTGCAGACCCATGGCGGTGCGGATGTCGTCCATATCCTTGGCCGTGAGGGCAGGCGCCGTAAGACCACCGCCTTGTTTGTTAATGCCCTTGTTGTTGGACAGCTCCCCGCCAATACGCACCGTGGTATGCACCGCATCGCCGCGCACGGCGTCCACCGTGAGCACGATCAGGCCGTCGTTGAGCAACAGCGTATCGCCCGGCCGGGTATCGCGTGGCAGCTCTTTGTAATCCAGCCCCACACCGTCCTGATCGCCCAATTCAGTGCGCGATGCATCCAGCACAAAGGCGGCCCCCGGCTCCAGCAGAACCTTGCCTTGAGCGAATTTACCGACCCGGATTTTGGGCCCCTGCAGGTCGGCCATGATGGCCACCTCGCGCCCGGCGCGCTGCGCGGCTTCGCGCACCATGCGGGCGCGGTCGATGTGGTCTTGCGCGCTGCCATGGCTGAAATTGAGGCGCACCACGTTCACGCCGGCAGAAATCATTTGCTCCAGCAAGGCCACATCGCTGGAGGCGGGCCCCAGGGTGGCGACGATTTTGGTGGCACGGCGCGGAGAGACGGACATGGCAAATCCCGAAGCTGTAATTAGGTTTCCATTTTTGCATGGAATTGGTTACATCCTGACGACAAGATGCGGCCGCCCAAACAAAAAGGCCGTCAGTGACGGCCTTTTTGTCGTTGGCACCCCATGGACATGGGGCTCGGTGCCATGCTTACCGGGGCACGGTGAGCATGCGCTGCACGTCGCGGTCGTTGGGCAGTGCGTAGTCGTGGCCGCGCACGATGCGGCTGTCTTCGGTGCGCACCAGTTTGAGGCTCACGTAGGTGAGGTTGGCGGCAGCCGAGTAGGTACCCACCAGCACCAGAGCGGCATTCTGGCTGCGTGCGATGTCTTTGATTTCGCGCGACAGCAGCAACTCGCCCGTGCCTTCTTTCACGAACACGTCACCGCGCAGCTTGATTTCCTTCACGTTGAAGCCTTTGCCCGACATGATGGATGCGTACTGCTCGGACAGCGTGCGGCCCAGGGGGGCTGCGCGGCTCATGTCATTGACGTTGACGATGGTCGCCACCAGCACCGGGGCGCCACCCAGGGACTGGGTGTCAAAACCGGCAACAAGCTTGTCGATGGCAGCAGAGTTGGCCTGCAGGAATTGGCTGCTGGCAGCCTCCTGGTAGGTGGGCTCGGTGCGCACAGGCGTATTGTTGGAAGCACAGCCCGCCAACAACGCGGCAGCCAGTGCGGCAAAGAGGGCAGAGGTTTTCATGCTCATTGCGACACCACCTTCATGTTGACGCCTTTGGACGGACGCACGAACAACGGCGCATCGGCGTTCTCCAGGTAATACACATCGGTCTTGCGAGCGACATACTGGCCACCGCGTGCCACCGTGGTGGTCAAGATCATTTCGGTATTGGTGGGGCCGCCGGAATTGATGCTGGCGGCGTAGTCGGCAGCGACGGTCAGGCCCAGGGCGCCAGCGAGTTGGGCGTCGATGTGCTGGTGGCGCAGGCCATAAGCAGCCATCAGGCCTGCTGCAATCATGGTGTATTGGCCAGGGATGAAGTGCGGGCGGTCGCTGTTGTGGCGCACCAACTGAGCGTGGTAGGTCACATCCAGGGCTTGGCCGGGCATTTGATCGACCACGGCGCCGCTTTGCACCAGCTTGGTGATGAGGAAGTCGCGGAAGCCCACGTCAAACGCGCTGGGGTTGGGCGGCAGCGCCACATGCAGCGGGGTGTTGGCGGCTACGCCGGCCTTCTCCAGCGTGGCCAGGGTCTGGGCGACCACGTCGCGCGAGACCAGCTCCCAATGACCGGCAGAGCGCACTTTGGGCTGCACCGTCAGTTCAAAATTTTCAGCCAGCGGAATGGGTGCGCGGTTGGCGCAACCCACCATTGTCGCTACAGCCCCAGCCAGAACGGCCAGACTGATTGCCCTTGAAAAAGCCATGATGTCCCTCCTACAGATTGGAACGGTAGAAAGCCTGGAAAGCGGGCCACTACGCGATTGAAATTGATTTTGGGCGCTGTCCTCAACAAAAACAAGAAAAAGATGCGCTAACTGCGCCCAAGCGCAGACGCTTTGTTGTTTTTGTCACAGCGCACACCCAAGCTGTAACCGACGGTTTCTTTTATCCCGCCGCCCGTTTTTCCAAAATTTCAAACGCCGGAAGGGTTTTGCCTTCGAGCACTTCCAGAAAAGCACCGCCCCCTGTAGAGATATAGCCCACGTCCTTTTCAATCCCGTATTTGGCAATGGCTGCCAGGGTATCGCCGCCGCCGGCAATACTGAAAGCATCCGATGCGGCAATCGCTTGCGCAATGGTGCGCGTGCCATGGGCAAAGGCATCGAATTCAAACACGCCCACCGGGCCATTCCACACGATGGTGCCCGCCGCCTTGAGCTGCGCCGCCAAGCGCGCTGCGGTTTCGGGGCCGATGTCGAGGATCATGTCGTCCGCCTGCACTTCGGCGGCCTGCTTGACGGTGGCAGGCGCATCGGCAGCAAAGGTTTTGGCCACCACCACATCGGTGGGGATGGGCACTTCGGCGCCACGGGCCTTCATGGCCTCGATCACGGCCTTGGCCTCCCCCAGCAAATCGGCCTCGGCCAGGCTTTTGCCTATGGGCAGGCCCGCAGCCAGCATGAAGGTGTTGGCAATGCCTCCGCCCACGATGAGCTGATCCACATTGCGTGCCAGGCTTTGCAAAATGGTGAGCTTGGTGGACACCTTGGAGCCCGCCACAATGGCCACCAGCGGACGCCGGGGCTGCGCCAGGGCCTTGCTGATGGCGTCGATTTCGGCGGCCAGCAAGGGGCCTGCGCAGGCCACCTTGGCAAATTGGGCAATGCCGTAAGTGGTGCCCTCGGCGCGGTGCGCCGTGCCAAAGGCGTCATTCACATAGATGTCGCACAGCTGCGCCATCTTGCGCGCCAGGTCTTCGTTGTTCTTTTTCTCACCTTTGTTGACGCGGCAGTTTTCCAGCAGCACCACCTGGCCTGGGGCCACCTGCACGCCATCGACCCAACCCGCAACCAGCGGCACCTCGCGGCCCAGCAGTTCAGACAGCCGCCGGCCTACAGGCGCCAGCGAGTCTTCGGGTTTGAATTCGCCTTCGGTGGGCCGCCCCAAGTGGCTGGTGACCATGACGGCGGCCCCGGCATCCAGCGCCATCTGGATGCAAGGCACGGAGGCGCGGAGGCGCGTGTCTTCGGTGATGCGGCCGCTGTCGTCTTGCGGCACGTTCAAATCGGCGCGGATAAAAACCCGCTGGCCACGCACTTGGCCCTGGGCACACAAATCGGAAAAGCGAAGGATATTCATGGCAAATCAAAAAGGAAGTGGACAGACAGAACCGCAACCGGCAGACGGAGGGCATTGTAGGCAAGCACCTGACGCCCGCCCTACCACCCCCGGCCGATGTGCAGCGGCAGATAGACCAGCATGCCCACCACAATGGTGCCCAGAATGCCGCGCTGGTAAAAGTACCAGGCCACCGCGCAGGCCAAGGCTGGCAGGCGGGCGTCTTGCCATGTTGCAATGAGCGCCCCCTGCGCCATGAAAACCTCGGGTGCAATCACCGCCGTCAGGGCCGCCAAGGGCGCGAATTTAAGCCCGCGCCGCATCCAGCCGGGCATGGGAATTTCTTCTTTGGGGACCATGAAAAAGGCCCGCGCCAGCACGGTAATGACCGTCAGGCCGACGATGGCCAGCAGCAGCTCCCAATCGGCATAGTTCATGGCGCGGCCCTTTTGTGGTCTGGACGCCGTTCGCGCCGCGCATCGAGCGCTTCCATGCCCAGGCCTGCAGCCACTGCCGCCGCAATGGCCACCAGGATATTGAGCTTGAGCGGCAGAGCGAACGCGGCAATGGCCGCCGTGGCCGCCACGCCGGTAGCCACCCAGCTGGCACGGTCTACCAGCAGCGAGAGCAGCACCCCCAGCAACGCCAGCACCCCGGCAAAGCCCAACCCCCAAGACAGCGGAATCGCATGGGCCAATACGATGCCCACAATGGACGGCACCTGCCACGCCAGCCAGTTGAGCCCGGCCGCGCCCCAGAAGAACGGCAACTGCCCTGGGCCTGGGCGTGGATCGGGGAAACGCTGGATGAAGGCCACAAAAATCACGTCGCCGCTGAAGTAGCCAATGGCCAGCCGGTGGCGCAGCGGCAAATGCTGGAAATACACGCGCCACAGGTTGCTGAAAATGACAAAACGCAGGTTGACGCAAGCCGCCGTGAGCCACACCACCCAGAGCGGCGCTCCCACGGCCAGCAAAGGAATGACCGCCAATTGCGCGCTGCCCGCATACACCAGCAAAGACATGAGGATGGCGATGGGCACTGACATGCCGCTCTTGACCATGGCCACCCCGGTGACCAGCCCCCAGGCGGCAATGCCCAGCCCCGGCCCGATCATGTCGGCCGCGCCCTGGCGGAACAAGGGGTGGCTCCAGGCGGCTCGCAGATGCTGCATGCTCAGGCAGCGCCTGCGCCCAGCACCATGCCGGGCTGCAGGTCAAACCCCGCCAGAAACGCCTGGGCGCCCAGACGCTTGCCGCCTGCGCGCTGCAGGGCTGTCAGGCGCAGCACCCCCGTGCCGCAAGCCACGGCCACACCGGTGCCATCTATGTGCAAAATCTGGCCGCAGCGCGCATCTTGCGGGCGCTGCATGCTATCTATTTCAGAAGCCCAGAGTTTGATGGTTTCGCCCCCCACCGTGGTGCTGGCACCCGGAAAAGGGTCGAATGCCCGCAAGCGGCGCTCAATGGCCTCGACCGGTTGCGTCCAATCCACCGTGCTTTCGGTCTTCTCGATTTTGTGCGCGTAATTCACGCCCTGCACCGGTTGTGGAACACGCGCCAAAGGCCCCACAGCCAAGGCCTGCAAAGCCTGCACGATGCATTGCCCGCCCAGTTCGGCCAGCCTATCGTGCAGGCTGCTGGTCGTATCCTGGGGCAGGATGTCCAGCGCCGAGCGCAGCAGCATGTCGCCCGTGTCCAGCCCGGCATCCATTTGCATGATGGTGATGCCCGTCTGCGTGTCCCCGGCTTCGATGGCGCGGTGGATGGGCGCCGCGCCGCGCCAGCGCGGCAGCAAACTGGCGTGGATGTTGAGGCAACCCAGGCGCGGAGCGTCGAGCACCCATTGCGGCAGGATGAGGCCGTAGGCGGCCACGACCATCACATCGGCCTGGGCCTGGGTGATGGCCGCTTGTGCCGCCGCAGCGTCTTCGGGGTATTTGCCGTCGAGCCGCAGGCTGCGCGGCTGGGCCACGGACCACCCCTGCTCCAGCGCCCATTGTTTGACGGGCGACGCCTGCAGCTTCATGCCGCGCCCGGCGGGGCGGTCGGGCTGGGTCAGCACCAGGGCGATTTCGTGCCCCACAGACCCCAGCGCCTGCAAAGCCACGCGGGCGAATTCCGGCGTACCGGCAAAAATGATTTTCATGACCTTAAAACCGCCCCAAGGCGGTGTTCAACGGTAGCGGTTGTCGGCCGCCGGGTCTTCGCCCAACACCACGCTGGAAACAACGCCCGCCGCATCAAAGTTCACACGCGCCAGGCGGAAAACGCCATATTCCAGATAGGAATACACCCACTGGCCGCCCTTGCCCGCATCGTCAGACCGGCGTGCAGGGGGGCCAAAACTCTGCTGCACATCGGCCGCGCGCCATTGGCCCACCACGATGATTGACAGCAGCGCAGGGGTGAGCATTTGCTCATGCACCTGCTGTAACCGCCCCTGGGCGTCGAAATCCAGGCGTTTGACCTGCCAGGGCTGGGGACTGTAGAAAAGGCGCTGGCCGGCATCCACCTGGTACTGGGCCTTGGGCATGCCCCACTGGGCCTGCACCTCGTCGATGGTGGAGCCTGGCCGCACGCCGCCGCCCGTGGCGGCGCAACCTGCCAGCCACAGGGCTGCCAGCAGCCCTCCCATTGTTTGGCTGGCTTTCATGCGCGCACCTCACGCTGGCGTTTGATCATTTTGGTTTTGATGCGCCCCTGCTTGAGCGGCGAGAGGTATTCCACAAACACCTTGCCGCGCAAATGGTCCAGTTCGTGCTGGATGCATACGGCCAGAAGGCCTTCAGCCTCCAGGGTTTGTGTCTGGCCCTCTGCATCGAGCGCTTTCACGCGCACGGCTGCGGAGCGCTCCACACCATCGTAAATGCCAGGCACCGAAAGGCAACCTTCATCGCCCACCAGGGTCTCGGGGCTGGCCCAGGTGATTTCGGGGTTGATGAGCACCAAAGGCTGGTTGCGCTCTTCGGAAATATCGATCACGACGATGCGTTGGTGTGCGTCCACCTGGGTGGCCGCCAAACCAATGCCATGGGCGTCGTACATGGTCTCGAACATATCGGCCACCAGGCTGCGAATACCCGCATCCACCGCCTCCACAGGCTTGGCCACGGTGTGCAAACGGGGGTCTGGGTAACAAAGAATGGGAAGAAGGGCCATGGCAGTGCGCGGGTAATTGTCGTTATTTTCGCCACTTTTTCCCTTTCCAGCACGCCATACGGCCAATAATCATTGCCGAATCAAGGGCTTGAGCAGAGAATCTGAGACGGTTTATGACGTATTTTTGCCAAGGGGCCGGTGTGACCGCGCCTTTTTGGCGTCAGTGAGGGACGTTTGAACATGCATATCCAAAACAAAATGGGAGCCTTCTCCGCCTTGCCGCGCGCCGTCCTGGGCGTTGTGGGCGTTGCCTGCGCCGTGCTCGCCAGCCAGGCCGCCCTGGCACAGGGCAAGCCGGTCACCCCGGCGCAGCGCGCCACGGCCGAGCAGGTTTCGCAGCAAGGCATTCCCCTGGCCGAACTGGCCCCCAACGCGCCCGACACCTACGTGGTCAAGCGCGGCGATACGCTGTGGGGCATTTCGGGCATGTACCTGAAGCGCCCCTGGCACTGGCCCGAACTGTGGGGCATGAACCTGCAGGCCATTGCCAACCCACACCTCATTTTCCCCGGCCAAACCCTGTACCTGGAAAAGAAAGACGGCTACGCCCGCCTGAGCTCGCGCCCAGCCGGCCAGGGCGGTGAAAGCGGTGAGCCCGAGGTGGTGCGCGTCTCGCCCCGCACCCGCAGCGACAGCCTGGCCACCTCGGCCCTGCCCACGCTCAAACAAAGCCTGATCGAGCCCTTCCTGGCCGAACCGCTGGTGGTAGATGCCCAGACCCTGGAGCAGGCTGCCCGCGTGGTGGCCACTGTAGAAGACCGCGTCATCATGGGCGCTGGCGACCGCATTTACGCCCGGGGCGATGCGGCCAGCCCGCTGCGCGCCGAACCCGGCGAACCCCGCCAGTACCGCCTCTTCCGCGACGCCGTTGCGCTGAAAGACCCCGTGTCTGGCGACATCCTGGGCTACGAAGCCCATTACCTGGGCAAGGCCGACATGGTGCGTGGCGAAAGCTTTGAAGACAGCGCCAACGGCAAGGGCGGTTATACGTCCGAGTATGTGCCCGCCTCGCTGGACCTGCTCTCCACCAAGGAAGAGGTTCGGGCTGGCGACCGCCTGCTGCCCGCTCCCCCACGTTCTTTTGTCAACTTTGTTCCGCACGCCCCCAGCGCCGACGTGGATGCCCGGGTAGTCTCCATCTACGGCAGCTTTGGCATGTCCAACGCCGCCCAGAACAACGTGGTGGCCATCAACCGCGGCAGTGAAGACGGCATGGAGGTCGGCCATGTGCTGAACCTGCTCACCAAAGGCAGCCGCATCAAGGACAAGACCGACAAGGACAAAATCATGATCAAGCTCCCCAGCGAAAGCAATGGCTTGGTCATGGTATTTCGCACCTTTGACCGGGTGTCTTACGCATTGATTCTGGAAACCCGCCTGCCCGTGAGCGTGGGCGACCGGCTCGTCAACCCCGAGTGATGCGCTAGGCGGCCCATCGGTGCCCGGTGGGTCGTCCGTCCGTTCATACCCCCACGCCATGGAGCGCGATGAACTCGCCAGTTGGCTGCGCCTGTGCCTGACCGATGGCGTAGGGCCTGTCACGGCACGGCGCCTGCTGGCAAGCTTTGGCTTGCCGCACACCCTTTTTGCCCAACCCCGCAGCGCTTTGCTGGCGCACACCAGCCCGGCGCAGGCCGATGCACTGAGCACCCCACCCAGTGGCCTGGATGGTCTGCTGCAAACCACCTGGGCCTGGTTGAATGACCCACCCGCCAACGGCCCGCACCGCAGTATCGTCACCCTGGGGGACGCGCGTTACCCCGCGTCCCTGCTGGAGGCCCCTGACCCTCCGCTGATGCTCTATGTGCTGGGGCCAGCCCCGCTGTTGCAAGGCAATCCTTTCCCCACCACACGCTGCCTGGCCATGGTGGGCAGCCGCAACCCCACGGGCCAAGGGCGCGAAAACGCACACCAGTTTGCGCAGCACCTGCGCCAGGCGGGGTGGTGCATTGTGTCTGGCCTTGCATTGGGCGTGGATGCCGCCGCCCACGATGGTGCGCTGGACGCTGCAGACAGTGACCCCCACACCCCCGCCACCATCGCCGTGGTCGGTACAGGGCTCGACCGTGTTTACCCCCGACGCAACCTGGAGTTGGCCCACCGCATTGCCCAATCCGGGCTGGTGGTGAGCGAATACCCGCTGGGCACGCCACCGCTGGCATCAAACTTCCCTAAGCGCAACCGCATCATCGCCGGACTGGCCCAAGGCACCCTGGTGGTAGAGGCTGCACCGGCATCGGGTTCGCTCATCACGGCCCGCCTGGCCAATGAAATGGGGCGTGAGGTTTTTGCCATTCCGGGATCCATCCACGCGGTCCAGTCACGGGGTTGCCATACCCTGATCCGCCAGGGCGCCAAACTGGTGGAGTCAGCACAGGACATTCTGGAAGAACTGGCCCCCTGGAGCACACCCGCCAAAACCGCCACAGCCGCCACAGAAGCCCCGGCACAAAAACCACACCGCTACGCGGTATTGCTGGATGCCCTGGGGTTTGACCCCATGGGGCTTGATGGCTTGCAGGCGCGCACCGGGCTGGACACCCCGACGCTGCAAGTGCAACTGCTGGAGCTGGAATTGGAGGGGCTGGTCACCCGCTTGCAAGGGGGTTTGTTTCAGCGCATGGCCAGCACCTGAAACCATCCGCCAAAGGCAAGGCGCCTTGGCTCTGCCGCTTCAGCCAAGCAGGCGTTCGGGGTTGGCCTGCAGTTTGGCCAAGGCATCGCGTGTAGCGCGCACCGTGAGGCCTTCTTCTTCGCGCGGCGCCAGCAATTTGCTTTGCAGATAGGCGGCCAGACGACGCAACTGAATCAGGTAGCAGCTGCCATCGGTCGCCGCAAACAGGTGCAATTGTTTGCGCTCACTGTGCCAGGCGTATTGCACTTGCAGGCTGGCGCCGTTGTGGTCCAGGGTGAACCACTGGCCTTTTTGCAACTCCAGCGCCCAGGCCACCATGGCTTCATCGACCGGCGCGCCGTTATCGGCGATCACGTGGATGGACGAGGCATCGATGCCCGTCATCATCTCGATATTGTCGGCGTCCAGGGGCAGGTCGCCCAGATCGGCATCGGTGATGAAATCTTCCAGATTGGCCAGGCGCTTGGCCAGGGCCTGGATATGTTCGACCGGAATGGCTGCCGTCTTGGACATAAAAGCCTCGGCCAATGTGTCGGTCAGGGCCTTGATTTGCGCATCTTGCGCCTCACCGACCATGCCCATGAGGGTCAGCCCTTGGCGCAGGCGCTGCAAAATGGTCGGCAAGCTCTGGATGACCTGCGCGCGCTCCTGGCGGTTGGGTTTGGCGCTGGCCGCCCAGACCAGATCGGCAGCGGTGCGCTTATAGGCTGCCGTATCGGCGTGCTGCGGGCCGTCGCGCACGGCGGAGATGGCCAGCACTTCGGCCCAGTTCTTGAACAAAAAGTCGCGGATTTCGTCGCGCACCGGCATGTCTTTGAGCATGGTGCGCAGTTCGATGGTGTACTGGACGGTGAGCGTTTCTCTTTGTTCCACCTGCTGGGCCACGCTGACCAGCTTGGCCGTGGACTGGTTGGCCGTCAGGTATTTGGCCAAAAAGGCTTCGAATTCGTCGTACACCAGCTGGAATACGCGGCGGCCGGTCTCGGGGTATTGCTCGATGACCTGCACAATGCGTTTGACCTCGGTCTCCAGCGTCGTGCCGTCCAGGCGGAAGCGCGGAT